>CABUZF010000099.1 GCA_902495985.1 uncultured Collinsella sp. | reverse complement strand
GGCGGCCTCGATGCCATATGCTCCATGGCCGTAGTAGATGGTGTTGAGGTACATCATGAGGATCTCGTCTTTGGAGTACATATCCTCCATCTTGATGGCGATATAGGCCTCGCGCACCTTACGCTCGATGGTCGAGTCGAATTGTTCCTCCTGCAAGATGGTGTTGCGAACCAGCTGCTGGGTGATGGTCGATGCGCCCTCGTGGCCACCGGTGAGGGTTGCCACCGATGCGCGTGCAATGCCCCAGAGGTCGATGCCGCCATGCTCGTAGAAGCGCTCGTCCTCAACGTCGACGGTGCCCTGCAGCACGTACGGGGACACTTGGTCCTTGGTGATGGACTTGCGGTTTTGCGTGTAGAAACTCGCAATGGTATTGCCGTTGCAGTCGACGATGTCGGTGGGCTCGCTCACCAGATACGCGTTGGCATCGGTGTAGTCGGGCAGATCGGACAGCCAGCGGTTGACATTGCCGATCATGCCGATGCCAAACGCTACGCCCGCGATAAGCAGAAAGCCCAAAAACGAGAGCAAGATCATGGGAAGGGCATGCGTCTTAGAGCGACCGCGCCCCTGTCGTTGGCGAGGACCCATATATTGACCTCCTGGTATGTCGTGCCAGGCGGCAGGTATGCTACCGGGCAGGATGGACATAAGTTATTACACGATAAACCAATCGGGGCATGCGGGGCCTCGTGTATGCTGGTTGGCAGCAATTTTCAGAGTGAAAGCACACCTTGGCAAGGAGTTTACCGATGGCGATTCGGCCGATGAAACCGAGCGGACAATGCGAAAGCGAGTTGGCGGCGGCTGAAGTGGCGCTGCCCGAACTGCTGGCGCCTGCTGGCGGACTCGACCAGATGCTCGCGGCGATTGCGGCGGGTGCCGATGCCATCTATGCGGGGCTGGACGGATTCAACGCTCGAGTTAGCGCGCATGGCTTTAGCGATGATGAGTTCGCGCGCGGTTGTGCCGTGGCCCATGCCCATGGCGTGCGTGTGTACGTGACGCTCAACGTGTTCGTGTTCGATGATGAGCTTGCCGACGCCGTGGTGTTGGGGGCGCATGCGCGCGCGTTGGGTGCCGATGCGTTGATTGTGGCCGATGCCGGGCTGGCTTGCGCGCTTCGTGCGGCGATTCCGGGGGTCGAGATTCACCTGTCCACTCAGGCGGGCGCTCATAGCGAGGGTGCCGTGCAGTTGGCTGCCAAGGAGTTGGGCGTTGAGCGCGTGACGACTGCGCGCGAGCTGAGCGTTGCAGAGATTGAGACGCTTTGCGCTACTGGCGTGCCCATCGAGGTGTTCTGTCACGGCGCTATTTGCATTGGATACTCGGGTGCGTGCGGGTTCTCTGCCCTTCGACGTGGCCGCTCTGCGATGCGCGGTGATTGCACGCAACCGTGCCGTCTATCCTATGACCTGGTGGACGAGGCGGGGCAGAGTGTTGTCGCTGTCGAAGGGAATCGCCTGCTTTGTCCGCGTGACTATCTGGGCATCGCGCATCTGCCCGAGCTTGTTGCCGCCGGCGTGGCATCGCTCAAGATCGAGGGCCGCATGAAGAATCCCGACTACGTCTTTAACGTGGTGAGGGTGTGGCGTCGGGCGCTCGATATGCTGCGCGATGGCGCGTGGGATCCCGATGCCGTGCTGGCGCTCGAGCGTGAACTGGGAAGGTCGTTCAACCGCGGCTTTACCGATGCGTATCTGCGGGGTCGTTCGGGCGCCGAGCTCATGAGCTTTGAGCGCGCGATCAACCAGGGCGTGCGCGTGGGCCATTTGGTGGCGGTGGGTCACGAAGAGGTGACGGTTGAGCTTGATGCCGCCGTGGCGGCGGGCGATACGCTCGAGATCCGATTTTACCCGGGTGCCGACGCGCGTCCCGATGTGCCCAAGCGCTGGCCACAGGTGCCTTGTCCCGTGGATGCCGCTGCGGGAGAGCGCGTCGTTGTCCATTGCAAGCGCAAGGTGGATGCGGGCTGCGAGGTCTATCTGATTCGCAGCGCCGGCGTGCTGGGGCAGACGGCAACGGTGTTGGAGCGCATGCGGGCCGAGGCAGATGCGGTTGCGCCTGTTGAGCAGTCCGTTGAGGTGTTGCCGTTTGAGGGCGTTCTGGCAGATGGCGACGTGCCGGCGGAGTTGGCGGGGCCGGCGGAGCCGGCAAAGCGCGATGATTTTGCTCGTATGGTCTTTGCCTGGGAACTGATGGATGTGGATCCGCGCGATGAGTGGGATCTGTCCGATGCGACGGTGGTGCTCGACGAAGTGTGCCGTGCAGGCGACGCCGAGCGGACTCGAGCGCTTATGCAACGTGCCGGGCGCGTCGTCTGCCGCAATCTGGGACAGGTGGCGATGGCTCGCGAGCTGGGCACGACGTTTGACGTGGCGGCGCCGGTGTTCTGCGCCAATCGCGCCACGCTTGCCTGGCTGCGGGGTCTTGGCGCGGGGTGGGTATACTTGCCTGCCGAGTTGCTCGGCAATGATAGGGAGCGTATTGCCGAGCTGGCTGCTGAACCCGGCGTCTTGGGTCCGGTCGACGCCGACCGCCCCGAGCTCATGGTGTGCGAGCACTGCCTGCTGACCGCCGAGGGCGTCTGCGCCACCGATGCGACGGGGCGGGTTTGTTGCCGCGACTGCTTGCGTCGTCGGCAGGTGCGCTATCTGGTCGAGCGTGACGGTACGCGTCTGCCAGTTGCTATCGACGCATGCGGCAGGACGAGGATTTTCCTGTCGTAGGTGCCGCGTCGCGTCAGTTTGTTATCATAAGAGAGTTTAAGGACTTCCAGCACCGCCGTTTTCGGCGAGGGTGCTATAGCAAAAGGAGGATACCCAATGCTGTCTGTTGACGAGCAAATGCGTATCATCACCTCGGGCGCCGCGCAGATCGTTCCCGAGGCCGACCTTCGCAAGAAGCTTGAGAAGGGCGAGCCCCTCAACATCAAGCTCGGCGTCGACCCCACCAGCCCCGACCTGCACTTGGGCCACGCCGTGCCGCTGCGCAAGATGCGTCAGTTCCAGGACCTTGGTCACAACGTCACCCTCATCATCGGCAACGGTACTGCGCTGATTGGCGACCCCTCGGGCAAGAATTCCACTCGCCCGCAGCTTTCGCAGGAGCAGATCGAGGCCAATGCCGAGACCTACGTGAGCCAGGCCATGAAGATCCTGGATCCCGAGAAGACCACCATCGTGCACAACGGCGACTGGATCTTGTCGATGGATCTGGCCGGTCTGCTGCAGGTGTGCTCCAAGTTCACCGTCGCCCGCATCCTCGAGCGCGATGACTTTACCAAGCGCTACCAGTCTCAGACGCCGATCGCCCTGCATGAATTCCTGTATCCCGTGATGCAGGCTTACGACTCCGTGCAGATCAAGGCTGACGTGGAGATGGGCGGCACCGATCAGCTCTTCAATCTGCTCGCCGGCCGTGAGCTCATGGAGAAGATGGGCATGGAGCCGCAGATTGCGCTCACCATGCCGCTGCTCGAGGGCACCGATGGCGTCCGTAAGATGTCCAAGTCCTACGGTAACTACATCGGCCTGACCGACGCGCCCAAGGATATGTTCGGCAAGACCATGTCCATCCCCGACGAGATGATTGGCAAGTACTACCGCCTGGCGAGCTCGCTCACCCCGGCCGAGGTCGACAAGATTGACGCCGCCCTGGCCGACGGCTCTGCCGATCCCTATGAGCTCAAGCGCGCTCTGGGCCGCGACCTGTGCGACACCTACCACGGCGCCGGTGCCGGCGACGAGGCTCAGGCCGAGTTCGACCGTGTGTTCAAGGAGGGCCAGCTTGCCGACTTCCCCGAGAAGCACGTTGAGCTGACTGTTAACGACGAGGGCCAGATCTACCTCGCCGGCCTGCTCAAGGACCTGGGTCTTTCGGCCAGCGCCGGCCAGGCCCGTCGCGACATCGACGGCGGCGGCGTCAAGATCAACGGCAAGGCCGTGGCTCCCAAGAGCTACAACATCGACCCCAGCGCCCTCAAGCTGGGCGACACCCTCTCCGTGGGCAAGCGCAAGGGCTTCAAGTTGGTCTAGTAAGTAGGTCAACCTAACATGTGCAATAGGGCCGCAGCCGGGGTTCCCGACTGCGGCCCTTTGAGTTGCGGTGAAATAGTTCCTAAAAATGCCATACGGGCGCCCAGGCAGGAACTATTCCACCGCAACTTTTTTCTCCGTCCCCAAGGGATCATTTGGCGGTGCCGTTAAGCGGAGAGGTGTGCCGCCGCTCCTTCTTTTGGGCATACAATGGCTATTAGTTTGCTGCGGTGAAGGCCTGTCCGCTCCGCAGCTTTTTTCTACGGTTAAAGGAGTATGTATGTCCGTTGAGGTCATGAGGTCTGTGATCGAGGCCGCCGAGGGGCGTGTTCCCGTCGACACGCTGTTTGCCAACGCGCAGATCGTCGATGTGTACGGCCAGCGTGTGGCGCCCGGTAGCGTTGCCGTCAAGGATGGCGTGATCGTCGGCGTGCTGTACGACGGTCGCGACGATGCCGCCGGTACGTATGAGGCTGCCGAGGTCATCGATTGCCAGGGCCGCTATCTCGCCCCCGGTTTTATTGACGGACACTTGCATATCGAGTCTTCGAACATCCGCCCTGCCGAGTATGCGCGCATGGCGGCGACGCGCGGTACCACTACCGCTATTGCCGACAGCCACGAGATCGCTAATGTTTCCGGCTTGGACGGCCTGCGCTTTATGATCGAGGACGGTCGTCGCGCTCCTATTTCCATCAAGTACATGATGCCCTCGTGCGTGCCCGCACTGCCCGACGAGCAGGCTGGTGCCGTCATCACTGCTGCCGATATGCAGGCGTTTTTTGCCGAATATCCGGGTGATGTCTTTGGTCTGGGCGAAATGATGAACCTGCCGGGCGTCTTTATGGCCGATCCCGAGACCTGTGCTCGTATCGACGCTGCCAACCAGACGCCGTCCAAACAGGTTGACGGTCACGCCCCGCTCGTTGCCGGCAAGGACCTCAACGCCTATGCCGCGGCTGGCATTATCGCCGACCACGAGTCGACGATTCCCGAGGAGGCACTCGATAAGTTATCTCGCGGCATGTATGTGATGCTGCGCGAAGGCACGTGCAGCCATGACCTGGCCAACCTGTCTCCGATGCTGCTGGAAAACCCCGCCCGTGCCCGCCGCTGCTGCTTCGCGACCGATGACCGCGCTCCCTCCGATGCACTTTCGACCGGCATGATCGACAACGCCTGCCGCGTGGCTATCGAGGCCGGCATTGACCCCGTGGTTGCCATCTCTATGGCGTCCCTTTCCACGGCCGAGGCGTTTGGCCTGGATCACGGCTGTCGCGACCCGCACGAGCTGCGTGGTGCGATTGCCCCGGGCAAGC
>CABUZF010000098.1 GCA_902495985.1 uncultured Collinsella sp. | reverse complement strand
TCGATGAGCTTACGCCGGCGCTTGCCCAGATGGAGCCGCTGCTTAAGTCGAGCAAGACGGCAGTTGATGCCCTTACCTCCAATCTCGTAGAGGTCGAAGCCGTGGTTCGCGACATTTCTGAGGTCACCGGTAGCATGGCCGAGGCCAGCAATGCTGTGTCGAGCGTGACTGATTCTGCGGCAGGTGCCGTGCAGAAACTCTTTAACAAGGTGAAGGCTCCCGCGGCCGACGCTGAGTGCAAGCTTTCCGCTGCCGAAGAAGCCGAGCAGCCGACCGAGCGTGTCCTGATTGGCGAAGCCGGGGACGATGTCGCTGCTGGTGACAATGATGCACAGAAGCCTGCTGCTAAAGCAGCCCAGTATTACACCTACACGTCCGCCGAGACCTCCGAGGAGTCCTGCGATGAGTAGCGAAGCAACTTGCCCCATCACGCTGACTGTTGCCGGCGATCCGCGTCTGGCTCGCCTTGTGCGTATGACGGCGGCTAATGTCGGTGCACTGTGCTCCATGTCCGTCGATCGCATCGAGGACATCCGTATGGCTGCCGAGGAGGCCTTCATCTTTGGCTGCACGGCCGTTGATTCCGACGACATCTCGATCAAATTCGATGTCGACGAATCTCACGTTGGCATGACCTTTACCTTTGGCGACCAGGCCACCGTCGACGAGGATGACCAGGCCGCTGTGTATGCCGAGCTCATTTTGGCGAGCGTGTGCGACTCCTACGAAAAGACTGCGGCGCCCCTGACGCTTTCCCTCGACCTCAAGGCGGATATCTAATATGACCGAACGTTCCCGGAGCGGTAAGACCGCTTGGGACAAGGAGAAAACCCGCGAGCTGTTTCGTCGCTATAAAGAGACCGGTGACCCGGACGCACGCGAGCAGCTCGTCATGTCCCACATGAACCTGGTAAGGTTTCTTGCCAACAAGTTTAAGAACCGCGGCGAGCCGCTCGATGACCTGATGCAGGTTGGTTATTTGGGCCTGCTCAAGGCTATCGATCGCTTTGACCCTGAGCGCGGACTCGAGTTCACCACGTTTGCCACGCCTACCATCTTGGGCGAGATCAAGCGTCACTTCCGCGACAAGGGCTGGAGCGTGCGCGTGCCCCGTCGCTTGCAGGAGCTCTCGGCCAAGGTCAACCAGGCTACCGATAAGCTCACCAACGAGCTACAGCGCTCGCCTAAGGTTGAGGAAATCGCTGAGTACTTGGACGTGACGGTCGATGAGGTGCTGGAGGCCATGGAATCGTCTTCGGCCTATACCTCGGTGCCCATCGAGGCTCCTGGTGCGTCCGATTCGGACGATGCCCCCTCGATTCTCGACCGTTACGCCGACGACGACAACGAGCTCGACTTTACCGATGACCGCCTAGTGATCGAGGAAGCCATCCGTGATTTCTCGCCGCGCGAGCGCGAGGTGATTGAGCTGCGCTTTGTGAAGGGCATGACCCAGATTGAGATTGCCAAGAAGCTGGGTATTTCTCAGGTACAGGTTTCGCGTCTGCTGCGCCGCACGCTTAAGAAGATTCAGGACAAGATCGACCCCGACGGAGTGATGATTCGTTCATGAGTGAGCACCCCCAGCAAACCGATCGCGTGCTGCGCGACACCCGCATTCTGACGCTGCGCATTTGGGCTGTTGTCGGCTGCATTGTTATTGCTGCTGTCATCTTTAACCTTATGGGCATCCTGGCACCGGTTATTGAGTTTCTTGCCGTCGGCTCCATCATTGCTTTTGTGATGTCCCCGATCACCAACTGGCTCGAGCACCATGGCGTGAATCGCGGCGTCGGTTCGCTTATCGCGCTTATTGTTGTTGTTGCCGTGCTCGTCGGTGTCGTTTGCATCTTGTCGCCGATTCTCTTTGGTCAGATCATGGAAGTCCTGAGCCGCCTGCCCGAGCAGCTTCGTGTTGCGGGTGGCGATCTCAATGAGATGATCTCGCATGCCAAGACGCTCAACAACACGCCGCTCAAGGAGTATTTGGACGATAATCTTTCGTCCCTGGTTACCGTGGCATCGAAGTATGTGTCTCAGATTGCTGCCGAGCTTGGTCGCGGTGTGTTCCCGCTCATCACCAATACGGCCTCGCAGTTGTTCGTGATCTTCCTTGGTCTGGTGCTTGCCTACTGGATGGCCTGCGACTACCCTCGCATGCATCACGAGATTTGCACCATCATCGGTCAGGAGAAGGAGACCTCGTACCGCTTTATGGTCGCCATCCTTTCTCGCTCTGTCGGCGGCTACATGCGCGGTATGGTCGTGACGTCCATCTGCGGTGGTTTCCTCGCCTTTATCGGTTTTTTGATCATCGGTCATCCGTATGCGGCGCTCATGGCTATCTTTACCGGCATCATGCATTTGGTTCCGGTCGTCGGTCCCTGGGTGAGCGCAGCAATCGCCACGGTACTCGGCTTCATGTTCAGTCCCGTGTTGGCGTTATGGACGCTCATCGTGACGATGGTCGCGCAAAACGTCACCGATAACGTGATTTCGCCTAAGGTTATGCAGAGCTCGGTGCAGGTGCATCCCATCATGAGCCTCACGGCGCTCGTTATTGGCTCGGCACTCATGGGCCCCATCGGCATGATTATTGCCATCCCGCTATGTGCGGCCCTCAAGGGTATCTTCGTGTACTACTTCGAGAATGAGACCGGCCGCCAGCTTGTGGCCTATGACGGCGCCGTGTTTAAGGGCACACCGTACCGCGATGCCGATGGCAACCCGGTCGCCGCCTACGACGCGCTCGGCGACGACACCTTCATCTACGAGTCCGAGCTCATCGGCAACGAGACCGCGCCCGAGGCCCAGGCCATGCCCAAACCCGAGCTCGATAATCCCTGGATGAAGCTCTCGGGCCTTCAGCCCGATGCTACGGGCTTTTTCAAGAATCCCTTCGCCAAAGACGACGATTTCAATATGAACGACGAAACCAAAACCGGCATCGACGGCTCCATGGACGATTCGGATTCTAAATAGGTTCTATTAACGTTTCTTGAAGTTGTAAATGACAAGAAACGCGAGCAAAGCGATTGATAAGGGGCCGGCTACATAGAAAAAGAGAACGTCAATTGCGCGTAGAGTGTAATAAGCCTTATCGCCGGACATTACTGTATACAATACGTATCCAAATGATGGTTGGTTTGCGTACCAGCATGAGAAGGCTAAGAGCGCTAAAAGTGCTACAACCAGAAGTGCATTCAGGACAAATCGTTTGCTTTTCATCGATCGCTCCTTCCGGGTGAATCTTATATGCAATTATACAGCAGTCCTTTTTCAAAGGATCGCGCAGTACTAAATAACATGCACTTTCGCTGGAGGGTCGCTGTTTGGCGGCCCTCTTTTTTGCACAGGCGCGGTGGGATGGTAATATCGTTATGTTTGAACTGTTTCGATGTGAAACCGAGGAGATTCCCTCTATGAGTGCTGACTACCCGTCAATGACTACGGCCGAGATCCGCTCTAAGTTCCTCAACTTCTTTGAGGAGCGCGGTCTTAAACTCTATCCTTCTTCGTCCCTTGTTCCCGACGATCCCTCGCTGCTGCTTGCCAACGCCGGCATGAACCAGTTTAAGGAGTACTACCAGGGCAAGAAGACCATGAAGGAGATCGGCGCGATCTCCTGCCAGAAGTGCGTCCGCACCAACGACATCGACTGCATCGGCGAGGACGGCCGTCACCTCTCGTTCTTTGAGATGCTCGGCGACTTTTCCTTTGGCGGCGTCTCCAAACAGCAGGCCTGCGCTTGGGCCTTTGAGCTCATCACCAAGGAGTTCAAGCTGCCGCTCGACCGCCTGTACTTCACCGTCTTTACCGAGGACGACGAGACCCACGACGTGTGGCGCTCCCTGGGCGTTGCCGAGGATCACATCTCTCGCCTGGGCGAGGACGACAACTTCTGGGCCGCTGGCCCCACCGGTCCCTGCGGTCCGTGCTCTGAGATCTACTTTGACATGGGCGAGGAGGTCGGTTGCGGTAGCCCCGACTGCAAGCCCGGCTGCGACTGCGACCGCTTCCTGGAGTTCTGGAACCTCGTGTTTACCCAGTACGACCGCCAGGAGGACGGCTCCATGCCGGAGCTGCCGCACCGCAACCTCGATACGGGCATGGGCTTGGAGCGCATGGCTGCCATCATGCAGCACAAGACCGCTAACTACGACGGCGATCTGATGCAGCACCTCATCAAGCTCGGTGAGGAGATCAGCGGCAAGACCTATGATGCCGACGATTACTCCGGTGCCAGCCGCTCCCTGCGTATCATCGCCGACCACTCCCGTGCTGTCGACTTTATGATCTCGGACGGCATCCTTCCCGGTAACGAGGGCCGCGAGTACGTCCTTCGCCGCCTGCTCCGCCGCGCCGTGTTCCACGGTCGCCTGCTGGGTATCGAGGGCGCCTTCCTGACCAAGTTCATCGACGAGGTCAACGCCCAGATGGGCGAGGCCTATCCCGAGCTGCTCAAGAACGTCGCGCTCGTCAAGGGTATCGTCGCCTCCGAGGAGGAGCGCTTCTCCACGACGCTCGACAACGGCCGCGTCTATCTGGACGAGGCCCTGGCAGCGCTTGCCGAGGGCGCCGTGCTTTCGGGCGATGTCGCCTTTAAACTGCACGACACCTTTGGTTTCCCCATCGATCTGACCGTCGAGATCGCCGGCACCGCTGGCCACGACGTCGATATGGACGGCTTCACTGCCTGCATGGAGGACCAGAAGGCCCGCGCCCGCGCCAATGCCAAGGGCGACGCCTGGGGCAGCTTCAACGACGTGTGGGTCGAGCTTTCGGACAAGGTCGCAGCGACCGAGTTCGACGGCTATGACAACGATGTGATTGAGGGCGCCAAGGTTGTCGCCATCGTGCGCAACGGCGAGTCCGTCGAGTCCGCTGCCGCCGGCGAGGATGTCGAGGTTGTGCTCGACCGCACCCCGTTCTATGCCGAGATGGGTGGCCAGCAGGGCGATGCCGGCAAGCTTTCCGCCGAGGGCGTTGTTCTGACCGTTGCCGACACCAAGAACCACAACGGCCTGTATGCCCACGTCGCGCACGTTGCCGAGGGCACGCTGGCTGTCGGTGCCGCTGTTACCGCCGCGCTCGACGCCGAGCGCCGTGGCTTCCTGCGCCGCAACCACACCGCCACGCATCTGCTCGATGCCGCGCTTAAGCACGTCCTGGGCGAGCATGTGTCCCAGGCCGGTTCGCTGGTGACGCCCGAGCACCTTCGCTTTGACTTTACGCACTTTGAGGCTCTGTCCTCCGGGCAGCTCAAGGCTGTCGAGGACCTGGTCAACCAGCAGATCTTCGCCTCAAAGCCGGTTGTGACCCGCGTCATGGGCATCGACGAGGCCAAGGCCGCCGGCGCCGTCGCCCT
>CABUZF010000097.1 GCA_902495985.1 uncultured Collinsella sp. | reverse complement strand
GGCTTTAAGCGCACGGCCACGCACCGCGCCAACCGCGAAGAGCGCCGCCACGACATGCCGCGCGAAAGCTTCCTCTACGAACTCGATCTAACAGCCTAAACCCAGCAGCCATACCTAGTCATTTAGGGATGTTCCCAGTGATTAGTCGTTGGGGACAGCCTTCGTAGGTAGCGCATAAAAATGGGATGGGCTTCCCCCGACGGCTGTCGAGAAAAGCCCATCCCATAATTTACGACCGCTAGAACGTTCCGCCGCCGCCTCCGCCGACGCCGCCGCCTCCGCCACCGGAAAAGCCGCCGCCGCTGCCGCCGCTCGAGCTATCGGAGCTCGAAGCCAACTCGCGGATGGTCTCGTGATACACATCGTTGAACGAATCGAGCGGAGACTCGTTGCCGTAGTGATGGTAATACCACCAGTAGCAGGGGTAGTTGTCGTAGAAATCGTCGCTGTTGCGCAGGTCCGCAGGCACGGCCTCGGCCAGCTGTCGCAGCACTTCTTTCGAAACGCCCAGGGCAACGCCCATCACCAGCAGCTTATTCCACAGCACCAGATCGCCCGGGACGGCTTCCTTTAGGCGTGTGAAATCCTCGAGCCAATGCTTGAGCGCCTTGCAGCGAGCCGCCACCTCGGCGCCCTCCGGCGTGTAACGACGGAAGGTGCAGCTCAGGACAAAGCCCACGATCGTGACGGGGATCGAGATCATAGCGGCACCGACGTTGGCGTCCGCAAAGTCGGTATAGAACAGAGAGCCCAGAATGCCAAAGACGATGATGATGCCGAGAACCAGGCCGGCCACCATCGCGATAGTGCCATCCGATGCAATAAGCTCGCGCGCTTCCAGCTTGCCCTTAACTGTGCTCTGATAGTCCTCGAGCTTGTCGCCAACAGATGTGGTGCGCTCGCTAGCGTACTCCTCCAGCTCGCTAAACGTGCGCGAACGGACTCCGTCCTTATCGGGCTTAACGCCGGCGAAGAAGACCTTGAGCACATCGCGATCGATGCCGTCCTTCTTGGCAGCCTTCCAGGCCTCGTCGGTCACTGTGATGCGATACGTCTGCTCCTCTTTTTCGCGACGGAGCAGACCCTTCTTCTTGGTCTCGGTCGCTTCTTCCAGCTTGATCACGCGGTCGTCGGTCAGCTTCATCAGTGTGGCGATATATGCCTGATCGGGCACGTCGTTCCAGCTCATAAGAGCTGCAAGCACCGCGGGATGGTCGGCGGAGGGTACATCGCGGAAGTACTCGTCCTGGAAAAGCGGCTTGGGCTTGCGCTTGCGCAGCTTGAGCATAACGATTGTGCCGGCAAAGGCCACCGCCGCAACAACACTTAGCACGGCAAGTGCATTGGCAATCATGCGAGCGTGAGCGCGGCGGGCGTTAGCTTCGTCGGCCCATTCCTTCTCTTCGCTCAGGATCGTTGACATGCGCTCTTCGCCCGAAGCGGCAAGCTGCGGCACCCAGTCGCTGGGGAAGGCGATGCGCGCCTCGGCAAACTCGCCCTCGTGCACGCACGGAATGGTATAGGTGACCATGGGTTCGTCCGCATCGAGCGATACGTCGCCCGTCAGCGGACCGTGGCCCCATGCGCGGAAGTTATCGCCCTTGACGGCCGCCGTCCCGGCAGCGGCATTTGCGAAGCGTACTTCCATCTCGACATCGTCGGAATCCGCGGACCAGCCGTCACCCACAAACTTCCAGTAGAGCTCGGCGGTATCGGACCAGTTCATGACCGCACCGGTCATGGTGTAGCTCACGTAATAGATCGCGCTATCGCCGCTCTCGTGAGGGCTGAACACCTTAATCCTTACGCCGTCACCGGTCTGCTCGACCGTGTAGACGCCAGAGTCGCCCTTGTTCGCGCTATCGACTTTGTTAAAAGCGGTGTCCTCTTCCTCGACACTCAGCACATCGACGCCCGCCGTGCCGCCCTGCTGGTTGGTACCCGTATTGATCTCCCAAAACACGCCGTTGATGTCGTCGTCGAAATCAAACTGTCGTCCCTCGACAACGGTCAGCGATCCATCGGCCTCAACCGTGGCACTGATATAAGTTTGGGTCATGGAATACCCGTCGGCACGTGCAACGGCGGGCAACAGCAGCAGCGCGCACGCGACGAGCGCGCAAATGGAAGCAAATCGCGCAAACGGGCAGCGCTGCCGACAGGTCTTGGCAACGGGGGCGTTCATAGGCACATCCTTTGTCTGTGATACCAGTAGCGTCATTGTCCCACGTTTGCGGGTTCATGTGACGAACATCTAGGTCAGCGGAGTATCAAACGGGACGAAAGTCACGCCCGCGGCCGGCACCTGGGGACGTTCCTTATCTGCCGGCAATCTGGGACACTCCTTGGCATAGCCCGCTCCGGCAATAGATACCACTTCATAGCTCCGTCACAGGTGTAGCGGCTTTGTGTGGGCGCGGCGTGAGCCGATTAAGCCGGCGAGCGAGGGGCATAAAGCAGTTGAGCGAAAACGGTTTGCCCCTTTGCCGTTCGCTTGAGGATCATGTCCCCCTTTTCCGCGGAAACCCCGGCAGTTGCGAAGAGCTGCCGGGGTTTCTGTCGTTTGAGGGGTTGGGCTGGCGGGCGGCGATCGAGCTGGCGGGCCGGTGGTCCGGCACGCGCAACGCGCGGCCACGGCAACTTGCAGGCCACGGCAGCGTCTCCCCCACCGCACCCCGCGCTATACTCGTCCGCATGGATATCAACGCATGCAACATAGCAACGCCCGCCGTGGCCACGTCGACGGCGCCCAACAGCAAGCTCGCCCCCGCCCTCGCGCCTGTCGTGGGCCGTTTTGCCCCGTCGCCCTCGGGCCGCATGCACCTGGGCAACGTGTTCAGCTGCCTGTGCGCGTGGCTTTCGGCCCGCAGCCAAGGCGGCGGCATCGTGCTGCGCATCGAGGACCTGGACGATCGCTGCAAGCGCCCGGAACTTGCCGCTCAACTGATTGACGACCTGGCCTGGCTAGGGCTTGAGTGGGACGAAGGCCCCTACTACCAGCACGATCGCCTCGACCTGTACGAGAGCGCCTTGCACCAGCTACAAGACGTCGGCCTCACCTATCCCTGCTTTTGCACGCGCGCCGAGCTCCACGCCGCGAGCGCGCCGCATGCCAGCGACGGCACACCCATCTACCGTGGCGCCTGCCGAAGCCTTTCGGCCGAAGAAATCGCCCGCCGCAGTGCCCTGCGCGCTCCGGCCACGCGCCTGCGCGTGCCCGCCGTCGACGACCTCGCAGACGATGTGGTCGAATTCGTTGACCGCACGTACGGAGCCCAATGCGAGGCACTCGCCACCGAGTGCGGCGACTTTTTGGTGCGTCGCAGCGACGGCGTGTTTGCCTATCAGCTGGCCGTGGTGGTCGACGACGCCGCCATGGGCGTCACCGAGATCGTACGCGGATGCGACCTGCTTGGTTCCACGCCGCGCCAGATCTATCTGCAACATCTGCTGGGACTGCCCACACCGCGCTACGCGCACATTCCGCTGCTCATGTCGCCGGACGGCCGCCGCCTTTCCAAGCGCGATCGCGATCTGGACCTGGGCGAGCTCCGCACCCGCTTTGGCACACCCGAGGCACTGTTGGGATGGCTCGCCGGGCAAACAGGCATCGCGCCGGACACCACGCCGCGTTCTGCCGAACAGCTGGTCGAGCACTTTAGCTGGGACGTCATCCGTGCGCACCGGGAAAACATCACTTTAACGGCTGAGTAGCCAAATACGCCCCGCCCCCTCGTCCCCCTTCAACGAGGACATAATTCTGTGTCTTGTTATGTACGGAATAATTCCGTACAATTATGCAAAGGAGGTTTTTGCCATGCCAACGATTGAGAAACAACGCCGTATGGATCTAAGGTTGACCGAACGTCAACGCCTTACTTACGAGCGCGCCGCGGCCTTACGTGGCCAAACTCTCACCCAATGGGCCACAGCTCACCTTGACGAGAGCTCCGCACGTGATATCGCCGAGGCGTCAACAACCTATCTTTCTCCTGATGGTTTCGATGCATTTTGCGAAATGCTCGATTCCCCCATGCCCCAAGCCGCAAAAGCGCTGCTTGACCGTAAAGCGGTTTGGGAATGAGCACATTTACCAAGCCCGTTCAACTCCCCGTTGGCCAAGGCATCGAGGCTTTCCACTGCGGAAATACTCTTGTAGACGGATGGGCTAAAAACAGATCAGCCTCGGCGCGAAGAAGAGGATCAGCAGTTATATACGCATCGTATTGCGACGGCGCAGTCGCTGGGTTTTATACGTTGTGCACGCACTCCGTGGCTCGCGAAAATGTTGATGGAGGATGGTTCGTGCGAAACTCCCCCTCCCAAGTCCCCACAGTGCTGCTTGGAATGATGGGGGTCGATGAGAAGTTCAAGGGGCTTGGTCTTGGAGCTTCACTGCTCAAAGATGCCATCGAGAACGCCTTGAAAATATCTGCCCTAGCAGGAGCGCGAGCATTGGTTGTCGATCCAGTAGATGATGAGGCGGCAGCATTCTATGAACATTTTGGCTTCGCCACCTTACCCGGCACCAACCGAATGGCGCTGAAACTCTAGATCGTCGGGCGACATCTCCTCCAGCTCCCAGCATGCCTTAAGTTACCCTACAGATATTGATTACTACTGAAATGTAGGGTAACTACCCAAGGCATCGTATGAAGCGCTCGCTATGCCCGCCCCTACGCAACATCCCAGGGCTGGAGCTCGTCGCCCAGGCGGACGATGCAGTCGTAGAGCACGGTATGGCGCTCGGCCGGGTTGGCATCCCGATGAAAATGCCCGTAGTACCAGCGCTTGTAGTCCAAGCGGTCTTCCAACTCATCGAAAAATGCCGTAAGTCGATCAACCGCGGGGCAATTCCAGCCGGGCGCTGGATAAAGCGTGGGCAAAAGCATGCGCGTAGAGCAGGTGTGGGTGATCACGTAGTCGACCTTCCAGCCCATTCTGTCGAGCTTTGTCCGCGCCTCATCAAAGTTGCGCTCGTCCGGCAGCTCCTGCGGCCACCAGCTGGAATAGGGAATGCGGTATTCCTTATCCACGCTCGTGGCGCCGCCCATGGTAAAGACCGTTGAGCCGTCGAGCTCAAAAACCTCACCGCGCGTCAGGCGCCGGATGGGCGAGGTGTCCGACAGGCACTGCGTCAGCCCGCCGTGCCACAACTCCATGGGACGCTCCGCCCAATGGTCGAAACGCTCGTGGTTGCCGTCGACAAACAGCAACGTATAGGGGCGCGACTCCAGCCAAGCGATATCGGCGCATTCCTCGGCAGAGAAATCCCACGGAAAGCCAAAGTCGCCCGCGACAATCAGATAGTCGTCGCTCGTCAGGCTATCCCCAAGCTCCCAATCGCGCAGCTTTTGCATGTCGAGGCCGCCGTGAATATCGCCCGTCACATAGACCGTCATCGGAT
>CABUZF010000096.1 GCA_902495985.1 uncultured Collinsella sp. | reverse complement strand
CCGAGCACCTCGGGCTGGGGGCGCAGGTCGCTGCGCTTAACGTGGATGTTCGTGCGGCGGCTCTTGAGCCAGACGAGCGCGAGGGCAACGCTTGCCGTCTGGGCGGTTACTGTGCCGAGTGCCGCACCCACGGGGCCGAGCCCCATGTGGCCGATAAACAGAAAGTCGAGCGCGATATTAATGATGCACGCCACGCCGATCACGTACATAGGCGAGCGCGAATCGCCCAGCCCGCGAAAGATGGCCGAGAGGATGTTGTACGCGGCGATAAAGGGAATGCCGATAAAGCAGATACGCAGGTAGGCGGCGGTTCCTTCGACTGCCTCGGCCGGCGTGCCAATGAGTGCCACGATCTGCGGGCACAGTGCAAGCAGGACAACAGCCAGCACCACCGAGACACCCATAAACAGCGTGATGGTGTTGCCGATGGCGGTCTCGGCGCGATCGAAGCGACGCGAACCCACGGCGTGGCCGACGATGACCGTCGTTCCCATGGCCAGGCCCACGAGCGCCACGGTAATCATATAGAGCGTCTGCGCGCCATTTGCCACGGCGGTGATGCCGGCAGCGCCGCTAAACTGCCCCATCATGTACAGGTCAGCCATGCCGTAGAGCATCTGCAAAAAGTACGAGAGCATATAGGGCAGGGCAAAGACCGCGATGGTCTTAAGGACATTGCCGCGTGTGAGGTCATGTTCCATGGGCGGGTTACTTTCTTGCTTGGTTCGTTTAGCTACCAGTGTAGTGAAAACCCTACAACGATTGTAGAGTCAAGGTTTGTGATGACGACGGGGCGAAAAAGTCACGCTCCGAGCACGATGCTTTGACCCCTCCGTGCCCCTCACCTCGCTTCAAACCATCACAACATTCGACGTTTTTTGCCAAAATCGGGAAAAGCATCGAATGTTGTGATGGTTTTTCTGCCACTCGACCGGGTGGAATCGCTATCTTGCGCACGAAGGTGTGCGGACCCGTGAGCAGGGGAATAAGGTTGGTTATCCGACTCCATTGGAGGGCTCATGGACCTGCCGATCGTCCTGTCCCATAAGACTGCCTGGCTGTACCACAACGTGGCGCGCCCGTCCGAGCCGCTCTCGCGAGCAAGCAGCCTATACGATGAGGACTCGCTTGCTAACGAGGCGGAGCCGACCGCGAGCCTGCTCAAATTGGGACTCGATGCCAAGGGGCTGAGGGCTTCAACGGCAGCTGGGATCGTTACCGACTATCTAGTTTCGCTTGGTATTCCGCGAGAAGAGCTCGATCATATCGACACGCTCGTCAACTTCGATTTTGAGCGTTCGACGCCGGCTGGATTTAGGTGCCACGTGTTTGGGGCGCCGGTACCTCCAAGCCATCTTATCGAGGCGGCAGAGGGCCTTCTGGTGGTTGATGAGGCCATGTGCTTTGTCCAAGCGGGTTCGTGGATGAGTGAGCCCGAGCAGCTGGAATATGGCTACGAAATCTGTGCCCGATACCATTTGAATCATCTGTCGACAGGCGATTATATCGAGATGGGGCAGAGGTATACCGTTGCCGACTTGATTGCTTATTGCAATGAGAACCGATCTCGTCAGGGGGCTATACGCGCGGCCGCCGTGCTCAAGCGCGTGCACGATGGCGCGCGTTCGCCCATGGAGACGGCCACCGCAATCATGGTCGTAGCAAAACGTTCCCAGGGCGGGCTGGGATACGCCAAGGTTGAGCTCAACCATCGGGTCGATGTTCCCAACGAGTTCAAGTATCTTGCAAAGGCCGGGTATTTCGAGATCGACGTATATGCGCCTGCGAGCAGTACGGGGATTGAATACAACGGCTCGGACCATCTTGATAAACAGCGCAGCGCGTCGGATGCGGAGCGCATGACCGTGCTGAGCGCGCTGGGCTTTAGGATGATCGTCCTCACCGGGACTCAGTTTGCCCATCAGCTGCAATTGCACCGGGCGATGAACGCCATCGCGCTCGCTATGGGCCTCAAGTGCGACCGAAGCGAAGCGTTCCAGAAACGTCAGAACGACCTGCGAGAATTCGTGATTCGGCACTGGGACGGCGGTCTTTAGGGGCGCTTTGGTCCTTCTGCAGGGTGCCGTGGGCAGGCAAACCATCACAACATTCGGCGTTTTTCGTCAAAAACGGGAAAAGCATCGAATGTTGTGATGGTTTGTATGCTGAGGATGGGCTTGGGAAGCCGGTTTTGCTCGAAGTGACCTGTCCTGTCGTACGGGTGTCGGCATGATTCTCTCGTGGGGTATTATGTTTTCCGAAGAATAAAACGCCGCGTGAGGGGAGGGCTGCGTGGACGGGCACGTGCAACATGACGGCTTTGGCCGCGATATCAACTACCTGCGCATTGCCGTTACCGACAAGTGCAATTTCCGCTGCATCTACTGCATGCCGGCCGATGGCGTGGCGCCCCGTGCGCACGACGAGCTGCTCAGCGCCGAGGAAATCGCCCGCTTTGTGCGCTTGGTGGCGGGGGAGGGCATTCGCCGCGTGCGCCTGACGGGTGGCGAGCCGCTGGTCAGCCGCCGTATCATTCCGCTCATTCGCGACATCCGTGCGATTCCGCAGATCGAGGACATCTCGCTTACCACCAACGGTGCCCTGCTGCCCAAGCTGGCGCCGCAGCTCAAAGATGCCGGGCTTAACCGCGTTAACATCTCGCTCGACACACTCGACCCTACGCTCTTTGGAAAGATCACGCGCCTAGGTCGACTCGAGCAGACCATGGCTGGCATCGACGCGGCGCTGGCTTGGGGCTTTGAGCCCGTTAAGGTCAACTGCGTTGTGGTGCGCCGGCTCAACCAGGATGTGGCAGCCCTCGCGCGGCTCACGCTCGACCGCCCCATCCATCTGCGCTTTATCGAATACATGCCCATCGGCGACGAGCGCACGAGCTCGCATTGCGCTGTGGACCCGCATGCGCCCGCGCTCAATCCCGAGCTGTGGGACGAGAGCGATACCGTGCCGAGCGACGAGCTGCGGGCGCGCATCAATGCCGGGGCCGCCGCGACGGGGCTGGGCGAGCTCGAGCCGCTCGACATCAACGACGCTCCTGCCGGTGCGGGTCCTGCGCGCTATTGGCACTATCCGGGCGCGGCGGGAACGGTTGGCTTCATCAGCGCCATGTCCAACCATTTTTGCGCGAATTGCAACCGTCTGCGCCTGACGGCCGATGGCAACGTGCGTCCGTGCCTGTTCAGCGATGCCGAGTATTCGGTGCGTGAGGCGCTGCGCCGTGGTGATGATATGCAGGTACTTTCGATTTGGCGCGATGCCGTGGCCCACAAACCGCAGGAACACGCGATAATTGAGGGCACGCAACGATTTATGTCCCAAATCGGAGGATGATCATATGGCCAAGAGCAGGTACGCCGATGCCACCAAGGCCGCTCGCAGGGCCGCGATGTCTGCCCACAAAGTCACGGCTGCGGCCAGCGATGCCGTTGCAGGCGCGCAGCCGATTGCCAGTGCTGCCACCGAGCCCGCCCGCGACGCCCGTCGCGACGAGCTGACGCACGTGGACGCCAAGGGCGAGGTGCGCATGGTCGACGTGTCCGACAAGGCCGAGACCCATCGCATTGCCATCGCCGAGGGCACCATCCTCATGCACCCCGAGACGCAGGCCATGGTGCTGCAGGACCGCGCCAAAAAGGGCGACGTGCTTGCCTGCGCGCGCGTGGCGGGCATTATGGCCATCAAACGCACGAGCGACATCATTCCCATGTGTCATCCGTTGCTCATTACCAAGAGCAAGTGCGACATTGCGCCCATCGCTCCGGCGGGGACGCCGGCCGAGGACGTGCCCGAGGGCTGGGCGCCGGCGCGTGCGGACGGGCAGGTTGGTTTTCACGTACTGGTTACGGCGGGCGTGACGGGCAAGACGGGTATCGAGATGGAGGCCCTGACCGGCGCGAGTGCCGCGTGTCTGACCATCTACGACATGTGTAAGGCGGTCGATCGCGGCATGGAGATCGTCGACGTGCGCCTGCTGCACAAGGAGGGCGGCCGCTCGGGTGTGTGGGACCGCGCCGAGCGCAAGGCCGCTGCTGTTGAGGCCGTGGCCGCTGACGGTGCCGCACCCGCGAGCGCACCCGTTGCCGTCGCACCCGCAGCTCCGACACCGGCCGTCCCCGCGATCGCGTTTATCGGCTATCAAAACTCGGGCAAGACCACGCTCGTCGAGAAGGTTATCGCCGAGCTCACTCGCCGCGGCCTGCGCGTGGGGTCGCTCAAGCATCATGGGCATCACGGCTTTGATATCGATGTGCCCGCTAAGGATACCTGGCGCCATCACCAGGCCGGCTCCAAACACGTGGGCCTCATCTGCGCCACGCGCTGGGCGGAGTACGCCGACACGCGCGAGGAGGACGAGATGCCCGCGCGCGAGCTGCTGTCGCGCTACAACGATGTCGACGTGGTGATCATCGAGGGCTACAAGACCGAGGGCTTCGACAATATCGTGGTCGCGCGCTCCGGTGTCGACCGTCTGCGCGGCAAGAGCTCGCTCGACCTGGTCGACGGTCACACTTTGGCCCTTGCCTGCAACGAAGCCCTGGCACGTCAGGCCTTCGACGCCGGATTTGCGACCCGAGCCATCAACATCAACGACGCCCGAGCCATCTGCGATCTTATCCAAGACCACCTTCAGGCTTGACGCTTCGCCGGCCCCAAGCACCCCATCTCGCCCCTCAAGCCGTCGCTCGCGTACCAAAGTACGCGTCGCTCCTCTTTCGGGGCGACCTGGGGCACTTGGAACCGGCTCGCTGCGTTGCCATAACATGCCAAAAAGGGACAGGTTTATTTTGGCAGGTTTTATATGGGCAAACGTTATTTCTACCACAAAGGGGACAGGCACCTTTGTGGTGGTTTTTGCTTTGTTAGATGTGTGGGACATGCCTTACAATCTACCAAGTAGTTCATGACGGGCGAAAAACGGAGAGAAGGGGCTTGATGCGTCCTTAATGTTTCATGCGGATAGATTGATTTGACAGATGGTGGCGAATGCCCGCCGTCCGCATTCGTATGAAACAAGGAGTCTCCATGCTCGCCCCTCTTTTCTCAAAGCCTCAATCATCGCTGTCCGTGCGGGCTAAGCGCCTGGTGGCGATGCGCTTTCTCATCTACACCGGTTTTCAGACCAGCTACTTTATCGGCGTCATCGGAACGCTCACCTATGCGGACGACGCTTCGGTCGTTGCGACATCGCTGGCAGTCCTCTTTATGAACGTCTTTGTGATCTTGGGGTCCTTTGCGGGCGGTGCGGCGCTCGATGCCTGGGGCCCACGTCGCCATTTCTTGTTGAGCATCGTCGGCACGCTGGCGACGGGTGCGGCAATCATCGCCTTTGGCAGCGCGACCGGAACAGTCCTTGCCGGCGCGGTACTCCTGGGCTTTGTGATGGGGTTCGCACAGCCCATCGCCACATCCTATCCAGCCTACCTCACCGACGATCCTGTCGAGCTCAAAGACATCAACTCCGCCATAACCATGTTCTCCAACGTGAGCATTATCGTCGGCCCCACGCTGGGCGGCTTTGTTGCGGCGGCTG
>CABUZF010000095.1 GCA_902495985.1 uncultured Collinsella sp. | reverse complement strand
TACGTCGACGGCGGCGTAGCCGATTCGGTCCCCATCGAGCACGTGCTGGAGGAGGCGGGCTTCGATCGCGCAGTCGTCATTGTCACGCAGGACCGCTCGTATGAGAAAAAGCCCTACGAGTTTATGCCCGCCGCACGAGCCCGCTATGCCGACTACCCCTATCTGCTCGAGGCTATCGAGACGCGCCACGACCGCTATAACATCCAGCGCATGCATCTGTGGAAGTATGAGCGCGAGGGCCGTGCGCTGGTCATTGCTCCGCAAAAGCCGGTCGAGGTCGGCCACGTTGAGCACGATTCGGCAAAGCTCCTCGACCTGTATATTCAGGGCCGCCAGGAGGTAAAGCGCCTACTGAGTGATATCGAGGCATTTGTCGAGCGCTAGCGTCGCGACGTCATGACCCATGGACGACATGTGCAGAAAGTCTGGTCAGAGCCAAAATACCTGTTGACTCGGGCGACGAGCGGGGTAATATGGACGGGTTACTTGCAGAGCCCCGTGAATCTCTGTAACAACACGTACTGTACATGGAGGAGTCTAAGTGATTTCGAAATCGACTCACTACGCCAAGCAGGGCGAGGTCCAGCGCAACTGGGTTCTCGTCGACGCCGATGGTGCTGTCCTGGGCCGTCTTGCCACCCAGATCGCAATGATCCTGCGCGGTAAGAACAAGCCCCAGTTCACGCCCAACAGCGACTGCGGCGACTTCGTTGTCGTCATCAACGCCGATAAGGTCCAGCTTACCGGTAACAAGGCCGACACGAAGACCTATTATCGCCACAGCGGCTACAACGGCGGCCTCAAGGCTGAGAGCTTCCGCCAGGCTATGGAGAAGCACCCGGAGAAGGTCATCGAGCGCGCCGTTCGCGGCATGCTGCCCAAGACCACCCTCGGCCGTGCCCAGATGACCAAGCTTAAGGTCTACGCTGGTGCCGAGCATCCGCACGCTGCCCAGAACCCCACGAAGATTGAGCTGGAGGCTTAAAGATGGCTGAGAACACCGTTGTCTACCAGGGTACCGGCCGTCGTAAGAACGCCGTCGCCCGCGTCCGTCTCGTCCCCGGCACCGGCAAGGTGACCATCAACAAGCGTGACGCCGAGCAGTATTTCGGCCGTCATCAGCTCGTTGAGAACGCCCTTGCTCCCTTCAAGGTGACCGACACCGCCGGTCAGTTCGACGTTATCGCTCTGTGCGATGGCGGCGGCATCTCCGGTCAGTCCGGCGCTCTGCGCCTGGGTATCGCTCGCGCTCTTCTGAACGCTGGCGACTACCGTGCTGACCTCAAGAAGGCCGGTTTCCTTACGCGCGATGCTCGCGTGGTCGAGCGCAAGAAGTACGGCCTCAAGAAGGCTCGCCGCGCTCCCCAGTTCTCCAAGCGCTAAGGTTTTATCTCCTTACGAGATACAATGTACAAGCGGGGCCTGCCGATTGCTCGGCGGGTCCCGCTTTTCTTTTTCGACTAGGGTGGGCGACTGCGTTTTGCCCACTTGGGAAGGAGCGATCCTATGCCCCAGAACATCTTCGGTACCGACGGCGTCCGTGGCGTCGCCAACGCCGACCTCTCGTGCGACCTCGCGTTTCGCCTTGGCCGCGCGGCGACCAAGTTCCTTGGTCCGGATATTTGCATCGGCCGCGACACGCGTCTTTCGGGCACCATGCTCGAGAGCGCTCTGACCGCCGGCATTATGGCCGAGGGCGGCCGCCCGCACTGCTGCGGCGTTATCCCTACGCCGGCCGTGGCGCTGCTTACCGTCCAAAACGAGCTCGACGGCGGCATCGTCATCTCCGCTTCGCACAATCCGCCGGAGTTCAACGGCATCAAGTTCTTTAGCCGCAAGGGCATGAAGCTTCCCGATGCTGTCGAGGAAGAGATCAGCGCCTGGGTCATGTCCGAGGAAGCCATGGCTGCCGACACGCTGCCGACTGGCGCCGGCGTGGGCCACATCATCAAGATGAAGGACGCCCGCAAGGCATACGTCGACCACGCCATCGATACGCTTGATGGCCTGAGGCTCGACGGCCTGGTCGTTGCCGTCGACTGCGGTCACGGTGCTTCCTGCCAGACTACGCCCGCCGCGCTGCAGCGCCTGGGTGCCACGGTCCATGCCATCAACACTGATTACTGCGGCACCGACATTAACGTCGAGTGCGGCTCCACTCACCTTGAGCCCCTGCGCGAGCTCGTGCTGCGCACCCATGCTGACATCGGTCTGGCCCACGACGGCGACGCCGACCGCGTACTGTTCGTGGACAGCGAGGGCAATGAGATCGACGGTGACTATATCCTGGCTATCTGCGGTTCTGACCTCGCCGCTCGCGGCAAGCTCGCCAACTCCGAGATCGTCTCGACCGTCATGTGCAACCTGGGCTTCTCCATCGCTATGAAGGAGCAGGGCTTCGAGATGGTTCAGACCGCCGTGGGCGACCGCTACGTTCTGGAGCGCATGCTCGCGGACGGCGCCGTCATCGGCGGCGAACAGTCCGGCCACATCATCTTCCTGGAGCACAACACCACTGGTGACGGCCTGGTGACGGCTCTGCAGCTGCTGGCCGTGCTCAAGCGCACCGGTCGTACCCTCACCGACCTTGCCGGCATTATGAAGAAGTACCCGCAGGTACTCGTCAACGTGCATTCCGACAACAAGGCCGGTCTGGACGATTGCCAGCCCATCTGGGATGCCGTCGCTGCTGCCGAGAAGGAGCTTGACGGCCGCGGCCGCATTCTGGTGCGCCCGAGCGGTACCGAGCCGCTGGTCCGCGTGATGGCCGAGGCCGAGACGCACGAGCTGACCCAGCGCGTTGTCGACGACATCGTCGAGGTTGTCAAGCGCGAACTTCCCTAATGGTCAAAAACCGTTGCCAAGTGGTAAACTGTTAAGGTTATTTTGATTGATTGGTATGTCCGAGGGGGAGCATGTTCACTAAAGTCCTAAGGTCTTTTGGTATGCGTGGTCGAGTCCTTACGCTGGATGCTCCCATCTCGGGCGACGTCATTCCGCTTTCCGAGGTAAACGACCAGACGTTTGCCACCGGCCTTTTGGGCCAGGGCGTGGCGATTCGGCCCACCGGAACGCGTGTGATTGCACCGGCTGATGCCAAGGTCGAGGCTATTTTTCCCACGGGACACGCCGTTGCGCTTAACACGGTCGATGGTCTGGACGTGCTTATCCACGTTGGTTTGGACACTGTTCAGCTCGAGGGCAAGCACTTTACCGTACATGCGCAAGTGGGTGACATCGTCCATAAGGGCGATGTACTCATTGAGTTCGATCGCGAGGCAATTGCTGCCGAGGGCTACGATGTGACGGTTCCCATCTTGGTGTGCAACTCCGTTGAGTTCTCGAGTATCAAGGGCTCCGTTGGCGTGCATGTCGAAGAGATGGACCAGCTCATCGTTGCTCGCGAGCGCTAGCAAGTGCACGTGGCCATTAGCCTACAATTCAAACACGTTTACGGAGGGCGCCCTTGAAAGAGGACGCCCTCCGTGGCAAGATGGGAAACGTCCGAGGCTAAACAGCTTCGGGTCACCGTGGACGGGCAGGGGCCTCGACGCGGCTAGACACGAGACACATACATTACGCGACCTCGCCCTGGTGGCCGCACACGTTGGTTGCGGCCGACGCGGGCCGCGGGCAAGTGCTTGTAAGGGAGCCTTGCCTCACTTGTACGAGAAAGGACGCGTAATGAAAATCATTAAAGCTAAAGACTACGAGGATATGAGCCGCAAGGCCGCTAATATCATCTCGGCCCAGGTTATCCTCAAGCCCGACTGTGTGCTGGGCCTTGCCACCGGCTCCACCCCGATCGGTGCCTACAAGCAGCTCGCTGCTTGGTACGAGAAGGGCGACGTTGACTTTGCCGAGGTCAGCACCTACAACCTGGACGAGTATCGCGGCCTTTCGCACGACGATCCCCAGAGCTATCACTACTTCATGCGTGAGAACTTCTTCGATCACATCAACATCGACCTTAACAACACGCATGTGCCCGACGGTTCCAACCCCGACGCCGCCGCTGCCTGCTCTGAGTACGACAAGATCGTCGCCGCCGCCGGTTACCCGGATCTGCAGCTGCTCGGCATTGGCAACAACGGCCACATCGGCTTCAACGAGCCCGATGACCACTTCTCCAAGGGCACGCACTGCGTCGACCTCACCGAGAGCACCATTCAGGCCAACAGCCGCCTGTTCGACAGCATCGACGATGTTCCCCGTCAGGCCTACACCATGGGCACTCAGACCATCATGTATGCCCGCATGATCCTGGTCGTCGCCAACGGCGAGGCCAAGGCTCAGGCCGTGCATGACATGTGCTATGGTCCGGTTACGCCCGAGTGCCCGGCTTCGATCCTGCAGCTGCACACCAACTGCGTTGTCGTTGCCGACGAGGCCGCCCTTTCGCTCTGCGAGTAGCGCGAATCCTGCAGCTCGACATAGCCTTGCCTAAGGCCTCCGCTTTGCGGGGGCCTTTTTGCTATCCCTGTCCGCCCACTTGACCAAAATCTTGCCGCAAGCTTGACGAATGCCGGATGCCCAACAGCTTGATTCATTCCATACCAGATTCTATGCAAAAATACCACTAGAAGGTCGTAGACGGTAGCGGGTGCTAGGCGAGTTGAATGACATAACTGAACCTTGTTCATTTGCGTTACACTGCCGCTTAGATGGGACAAGCTGACAAGCTCATTTACCTGCTTAAAGACCGATTAGTCGGGGGATTAATAACAATCGGCCCTCGCTGTACAAAAACTTGCCGCTTGCGTACCAAAAGACAACCTAAAACACAAGGTCGCTCTATTCATAGCGCGGCTTGTATGGTCTTGCGGCTACAGTGTCCATACGGTCGAGTTGAGGAGCGGGCATGGTAAACGATTTGAGCGGTATAGACGACCTCGAGCTGATGCCGCTGGGCGGAGGCTATATGGTGCGACGCGAACGCTTGATGAATGAGCTTATCGCCAAGGGCCGAAAGGCCGGCATCGTGGTTCTTTATGCGCCCGATGGGTTTGGGAAGACCTCGGTGCTGCTGCAGTACACCCATGAGGTTAAATGCGATCCGACGCGAGGCCCCGTGCGGATTATCGAGGCCGATCGCGCCACTGGGCGCGAGGTGTTTATGCAGCTCGAGGTGGTTACCGAAGAACTCAAAGACAAACCGCACTCCCTTATCGCGATTGATAATGTGCCAAACCTCGATCAGCACGATACCGAAGACCTCATCGACAGGATTCGCGGGCTGCGCGCTATGGGGGTAGGGGTCTTTATCTCCTGCCGTCCTTCAAATCGTCAGCTGATTCATGGGCTGGGCGATTCGGTTAAGATCAATGCGCAGATGCTCAAGGTGCATGCCTATGAGTATTCGGCGTGGGCATCGGCGTTTTCGATCAGCACATCGCTTGACTTTTATCAGCTCACGCAGGGCGTGCCCAAGCTCGTCTCGGCATTGCAGACGGGTCTGTATGGCCAAGGTGACGTAGCCGGTCTGCTCGAAAACGAGATTGTCAACGTATATGGCGCGGCACTTGTCGATCTGGCTTCGCTCGACAATAATGCGCTGTTTT
>CABUZF010000094.1 GCA_902495985.1 uncultured Collinsella sp. | reverse complement strand
TGATGAAGTTTCCTGCTCTACAGTCCTGCTCACGACGGAGGCCACATTAAGTGGCCTCCTGTTCGTGCGGAACTCGCGATAAGCTTCATCAGTGCCCGCCCCACGGGAAACCTGCCAATAAGGGATAGGTTTGTTTTAGTAGGTTTTATCTGCGGGAATGCCGAGGCTATGATCCAATTGCCTCGTTGTAGGCATTCAGCTGGCCTTGCCAGAGCTTGCGATCGTTGTCGGTAATCTCTCGAATGATATGAGCTGGATTGCCGCCGATGATGACGTGGCTTGGAACGTCTTTAACAACAACTGAACCTGAGGCTATGACCACATCGTCTCCGATTGATACGCCCGGATTGATAATCACCCCGCCGCCCATCCAGACGTTGTTGCCGATTACGACAGGCTTAGCATACTCGAGGTCTAGATTGCGCACATCGGCGTCAATTGGATGCCCAGCAGTAAATATACTCACATGGGGTCCTAGAAAGACGTTGTCGCCAAAGGTCACGTAATTTTCGTCCAGAATCGTCAAACCGGTATTCGCATAGAAATGGTTACCAAACGAAACCCTGTCACCGTGATCAAAATAAACGGGAGCCGTTAAGACCATATCGTCCGGAGCAACGCGAAAACACTTCTTTAGTTCCTCAAAGGCGCTCGAATCAGCCCAATACACCGACTCATTAAACAACTTCTGAGCCGCATGCACCCTACTAAACGAATGGTCGTTAACCCGATAGGGGCTATAGAGCTCCCCGGCAATCATGCGGTCCCATTCAACCTTATTTGTCATGCCAACCCCCTAGGCTAAGCGTTAGATGCGAAAAAGTATATCAACTAAGAACAGAAGACCAGCAAGCTACCAACAGCGTTAACCAGCCCTTTTGCTTGCGCCCGGGAGGGACTCATATAAAGTTTATCGCGAGTTCCGCACGCAAAGGAAAGCACTTAATGTGCTTTCCGTCTTGCGCAGGACTGTAGAGCAGGAAACTTTACCTGCGGCCCCGCCGGGAATAGCAAAAGGGCGACCCCCTTAGGAGTCGCCCTTGTTGAGCTGCTTATGTACGGCTGTTACTCGGCGTCGTGGTGACGGCGAGGCTTTCGGCCTCCGTTGTCGCCGGGACGGCGCGGACGGTCGCTGCGCTCAGAGCGCTCGCGACGCGGACGCTCACGGCGCTGGAAGTGCTCGCCGTCGCCCTCGGAGGCACCCTCGGCACGAGCCGGGGCCTCGGGCTTATCAAGACGATCGAGCGAGATCTTGCCGCGATCGTCGACCTCGATGACGACGACCTTGACCTCGTCGCCCACGTTGAGGACGTCCTCGACCTTCTCCACGCGGCCCTTGGCGACGCGGGAGATGTGCAGCAGGCCGTCCTTACCGGGCAGCAGGTTGACGAAGGCGCCGAAGGGCTGGATGGAGACCACGCGACCGGTGTACTCCTCGCCCGGCTCGGGAACCTTGATGATGAGCTTGATACGCTCGACGGCCTGGTCGACGGACTCGCCGGTGCCGCCGACAAAGACAGTACCATCCTCCTGGATGTCGACCGAGGCGCCGGTCTCGTCCTGGATACCGCGGATGACCTTACCGCCGGAACCGATGACGTCGCGGATCTTGTCGGTCGGAACCTGGATGGAAACGATGCGCGGAGCAGTGCTGCGCGTGGTGTGGCGCGGCTCGGGGATCACATCGAGCATCTTCTGCAGAATGAAGGCACGACCCTCCTTGGCCTGCTGCAGGGCGCGGGCCAGGATGTCGAAGGTGAGGCCAGTGGCCTTGTTGTCCATCTGCAGGGCGGTGATGCCCTCGGTGGTGCCGGTGACCTTAAAGTCCATGTCGCCCAGGAAGTCCTCGAGACCCTGGATGTCGGACAGGACCACGGTCTTGCCCTCCTCCTGGATCAGGCCCATGGCGATACCGGAGACTGGGCGCTTAATGGGCACGCCGCCGTCCATAAGGGCGAGCGTGGAGCCGCAGGTCGAAGCCATCGAAGAGGAGCCGTTGGACTCCATGACCTCGGAGACGACGCGGATGGCGTAGGGGAACTCGTTCTCGTCGGGAAGCACCGGAAGCAGAGCGCGTTCAGCCAGGTTGCCGTGACCGATCTCGCGGCGCTTGGGGCTGCCCATGCGGCCGGTCTCGCCGGTGCAGAACGGCGGGAAGTTGTAGTGGTGCATGTAGCGCTTGCCCTCGGTGGGCTCGATGGTGTCCAAGCGCTGGCCCTCGTTGAGCATGCCGAGCGACAGGACGGAAAGCACCTGGGTCTGCCCACGCTGGAACAGGCCGGAGCCGTGAACGAGCGGCAGGTAGTTGTCCTTCACCATGATGGGACGGATCTCGTCGGCGGCACGGCCGTCGACGCGCTCGCCGGTCTCGACGACCATGGTGCGCATGGCCTTCTTCTCGAGCTTCTTGAGCACCACGGGGATCTCGCGCTCCCAAGCGGCCTGCTCCTCCTCGGTGAACTCGGCGCGGATGGACTCCTTCAGAGCCTCGACCTTGCCGATACGGGAGAGCTTGTCGGCGTCGCGAAGGGCGGCAGCCATCTCGTCGTAGTGGGCGAAGATGCGCTCCTGGACCTCCTCGACGGGCTGGTCGAGCGGGTACTCCTTCTTGACGATGGGGCCGTTAACCTGCTCCCACTCGGCGACGAACTCGTCCTGAGCCTGGCAGAAAGCAGCAAGGGCCTCCTGGCCAAACTTCATAGCGGCGAGCATGTCGTCCTCGGAGATCTCCTCGGCGCCGGCCTCGACCATCGAGATGAAGTCGGCGGATCCGCCCAGCTCCAGGTCCAGATCGGAGTTCTCGCGCTCCTCGTAGGTGGGGTTGACGATAAACTCGCCGGTCTCCACGTTACGGCCGATGCGCACGCAGGCAAGCGGGCCCTCGAAGGGCACGCCGCCGAGCGTCATGGCCAGGGAGGCACCCATGACGTTGATGACGTCGAAGGGGTTGACCTGGTCGGCGACGAGCGAGGTAGCGACAATGTGTACCTCGTTGCGGAAGCCGTCCGGGAAGCTCGGGCGAATCGGACGGTCGATCATGCGCGCGGTGAGCGTGGCCTTCTCGCTGGGACGGCCCTCACGCTTGAGGTAGCCACCCGGGATGCGGCCGGCAGCGTACATCTTCTCGTTGAAGTCGACGGTCAGCGGGAAGAAGTCGTAGTTCTTGCGCTCCTTGGAGACGACCACGGTGTCGAGCATCGTGGTGTCGCCCTGCTTGACCAGACAGGCGCCAGTGGCCTGCTTGGCAAGCTCGCCGGACTCAAAGGTGTAGGTCTTGCCGTACAGCTCAAAGGTCTTGGATACGAGTGTCATTGTTCTCCTTTACCCCACAGGCCCCTTGCCTGCGGGCTTCTCATGTGACGCGGGCCCCCTGCCCCCGCCACGCTTCAGAGCGTGATTGTTCACGCCCTTACACAAAAAGAGCGTCCCGCATGCAGGACGCTCTTAGCATGTACAAGTTCGCTACTGAATATTGTCGCGAATGCCCAGAGCCTTGATGAGCTCACGGTACTCGACGATGTCGTTCTTCTTGATGTAGGAGAGAAGACGACGACGACGACCGACGAGCATGAGCAGGCCACGACGGGTGTGGAAGTCCTTTTGGTGGGACTTCATGTGCTCGGTCAGCTCCTTGATGCGCTCGGACAGGATGGCGACCTGAACCTTGGGGTTGCCGGTGTCGACCGGGGTGTTACCGAACTGGGCAGTCAGCTCCGCCTTGCGCTCTTTGGAAACAGTCATTGTTTCACCTTTCGTTTTGCGTCGCCATCGGGCGACTCGATTCGCCTCGGACTGGGAAGCCGCCGGTGGAGCGAGCAACCAAGGTCGAGGTACTAACAGGCCGATATGTTACCACAAGCAGCCCGCCCCTGCGCATCATCACCGACCCAACATGAATTCCATCGCACGGAGGCGCTGATCGGTGTGCGTGGCGGCCCAAACATGCGAAAGCCCGAGCAAGAATGCCGCCGTATGCGGGTCGATTCGCTCGGCCATGAGCGCATCGAAGGTCATGGACATGAGGGCGCGCAGCCATGCGACCTCACCGGTCGACACCAACTCGGCACCCGGAACGCTCGACGCGCACGACCCGCACAGAAGACCGCCCGCCCGGGGCGAAAAATACGACAGCATGGGGTCTCCGCACAGCACGCAGGCCGAAAAATCGGGTCGGTAGCCAACGTGCGACAGCAGCTTAAAGACAAAGGCCGCCACGAGCAGATCCATATGCGCTGTGTCGAGCCCGCTGCCCACCAGGGCAAGCGCTCGCTGCGTTATGGCAAAGGTAAACGGGTCCTCGGCGTCCTCGAACGAGCACACGCGCGCGACCTCGGCGATCGCGCTTGCGGCGCAGGTCGTCTCGTAATCGGGCGCAGCGCCGAGCGGCGCTTCCATAAGCTCGGCCTGGGAAACCACGTCGAGCGACCGCCCATGCGCGAGCAGCATGTCGACGGTACAGAACAGCTCACAGCGCGCAGCCAGGCGCCCACCGGGTTTACGGGCACCCTTTGCCACGGCACGAACCTGCCGTCCCCGCTCGTCAAGCATCGTCAAGATCAGGTCGGTCTCTTTGAGCTTAGTCTTATCGAGCACGAGCACTTTCGTGCGATATGTCCGGGAGCCTGCCATGCGCGCCGCGCGTCCTTAGTCTTCGGCGTTATAGCCAAAGCGGCGAATCTGGGCCTCGTCGTCGCGCCAGCCGGACTTGACCTTCACGTCCAGCTCCAAAAAGACCTGCGTGCCAAAGATGCGCTCAAGATCGCGACGGGCGTCGATACCGATATGCTTGATCATCTCGCCGCCCTTGCCGATGATGATACCCTTTTGGCCCTCGCGCTCAACGTAAATGGTGGCGTGGACGCGCAGCACCTTCTTGGTCTGCTCGAGCGCATCGCAGATCACGCCAACGGAGTGCGGAATCTCATCACGGGTGCGGCGCAAGACCTTCTCGCGCACAAACTCGGCAACGAGTGTCTCGTCGGAAGCGTCAGTACCCATGTCCTCGGGGAACCAACGCGGACCCTCGGGCAAAAAGTGCGCAACGGTCTCGATAAAGGCATCGACGTTGAAGTTCTTGACCGACGACGTCACGATCTCGTCGTCATATTCCATGAGCTCGTGGGCGGCCTTAAGCTGCTCCATGACCTGTGCGGGGTCGGCCTCATCGGCCTTGGTAAGCACCAGGACCTTCTTGGAACGAGCGTTCTTGACACGCTCGGCAACCCAGGCGTCTCCCCTGCCGATGGGCTTGGTGGCATCAATCAAAAACGCGACGACATCGACATCGTTCAGCTCGAACAACGCGCTCTTGTTGAGCTCGGATCCCAAGCCGTCCTTGGGCTTATGAATACCGGGGGTATCGACAAAGACCAGCTGGTAGCCGGGACGGTTGACGACGGCGCGCATGCGGCGGCGGGTCGTCTGGGCCACCGACGAGGTGATGGCGACCTTTTTGCCGTAGCAGGCGTTGAGCAGCGTGGACTTACCGGCGTTGGGGCGGCCAACCAGGGCTACGAAGCCGCTGCGAAAACCGGGTTCAACGTCGCCAAAGCCCGCGAGGTTGTCGTCCTCGTCGCACAGGGCATCGAGTTCCTC
>CABUZF010000093.1 GCA_902495985.1 uncultured Collinsella sp. | reverse complement strand
GGCCGAAGCCTTGGCAGCGGGCTTGGCAGCCTTCGCCATGGCCGGAACCTTCTTGGCAGCCGCGGCCTTGGGCTTCACCGAAGACGCACGCTTGCGCGTCGCCTTCTTGGGCTCCTCGACCACGGGCGGCTTATAGCTGCTGGGGCCGCGGCGCTTAAGCACCACGCCTGCTAGGCCGGGCACCTTAATCTCGATAGAGTCCATCTGCCCGTTCCAGGGATAGGGCTCGCTCGAGCAGGTGTAGGGTTCCTCGCCGGCATAGCCGCTGCCGCCAAACTCGGGACGGTCGGAATCGAAGATGAACTCCCAGTCACCCTCGCGCGGCACGCCCACGCGGAAGCTCTCGTAGCTCGCCGGGTCAAAGTTGATCAGGATCACCAGGTCGTCATCAATGTCCTCGCCCTGACGCACAAAGCTCACGATGGACTGCTTGGAGTTGTCCGCGTCGATCCAGGTAAAGCCGTCGTCGGTGTAGCCGCGCTCGTACAGAGCGGGCTCGGCGGTGTACAGGTGGTTGAGCGCCTTGATGAACGCCTGATGATGACGGTGGGTCTCGTACTGCTCGGTCAAGAACCACTGAATGGACTCGTAGTAGCGCCATTCAATAAACTGGCCGATCTCGTTGCCCATAAAGTTGAGCTTGGCACCGGGGTGCGTCATCTGGTAGAAGGCCAGCGTGCGTAGGCCGGCAAACTGGCGCCACCAGTCGCCCGGCATGCGGCCGATCAGCGAGCACTTGCCGTGCACGACCTCGTCGTGGCTCAGCGGGCATATAAAGTTCTCGGTAAAGGCGTACATGATGGAGAACGTGAGCAGCCCGTGGTTGCCGGGGCGCCACGGAAAATCGGTCTGCATGTAGTGCAGGGTGTCGTTCATCCAGCCCATGTCCCACTTGTAGTGGAAGCCCAGGCCGCCGTCCTGCGGCGGATAGGTCACGAGCGGCCACGCGGTGGACTCCTCGGCCATCATCATCACGTCGGGGTAGTGCGCCTCTACAGCGCAATTAACTTGACGGATAAACGCGCTGGCGTCCAGGTCCTCCTCGGTACCGTACTTGTTGAACTTCTTTTGGCTGGGATCGTCAATGCCAAAATTGAGGTACAGCATACTGGACACGCCGTCCATGCGAATGCCGTCCACGTGGAAGTTCTCAAGCCAGTACAGCACGTTGGAGACCAGGAAGGAGCGTACCTCGCCGCGGGCGAAGTCAAACTTGTGCGTGCCCCAGTTGGGGTGAATCTCGTGCTCAAACAGCATGTGGCCGTTAAAGGTGGCAAGTCCGTGGGAGTCGGCGCAAAAACCGCCGGGCACCCAGTCCATGATCACGCCGATTCCCGCCTCGTGGCATGCATCGATAAAGTGCATGAGCTGCTGCGGGTTGCCGTAGCGCGACGTGGCGGCGTAGTAGCCGGTCGTCTGGTAGCCCCAGGAGCCATCGAAGGGATGCTCCATAAGCGGCATGACCTCAATGTGCGTATAGCCCATGTCGCGGACGTAGTCCACGAGCTCCACCGACAGGTCGTCGTAGGTGTAAAACTCACCGCGCTGCGCGGGGAAGGGATCCATGGGGCCGGGGTAGTTGCCGTACTCGTCGGGCTCGCCCTGCGGAGCGTCGCCGTGGCGCTTCCACGAGCCAATATGCACCTCGTAGATGTTAAGGGGCTGCGACATGTGGTTATGGCCGGCACGGCGCTTGAGCCATGCGGCGTCGTTCCACTTGTAGCCATCGAGGGTCCACAGCACGCTCGCCGTTCCCGGAGGACACTCGGCCTTAAAGGCGTACGGATCGGCCTTGTAGAGCTTTTCGCCCTCGTTGGTCTCGATGAGGTATTTATAGAGCTGACCCTGTTCGGCGCCAGGAATAAAGCCTTCCCAAATAGCGCTCGTATGCATGGGCACCAGCGGGTTGGCCTGCTCATCCCAGTCGTTAAATTCGCCAATGACGTGAACGCTCTTTACGTCGGGCGCCCAAACGCAAAAACGCCAGCCGCGCGTACGGTTCTGCGTGTCGGGGTGCGCGCCCATCTTTTCCCAGCTGCGCTCCCACGTGCCGATGCCAAACAGATAGACATCGTCTTTGGTGAGCTCCGGCGCATGCGGGGCGGCTTTACGGGTAGCAGGCTTTTTGGTTGCTGGCTTTAGCTTTGTATCGCTCACGTTTGATCCCATCATGACGCGGCAGCGTGTTGCCTTGGTGACTAGATGCGAAAGGTCCAAGGCTGCACGAATCGAAGGGACGGCGATAGTTCTATGATTCGTTCCACCTCGCGTGCTCGGTGGAACTTTCGGCACAAAATAAGATAGCACCTGTACGTTACTTTTATGAACGAAAGAGGTTTTGCGGTGGCGTTTAATCGGTAAGCGCCATGTTTATACCACTTGCAGAATTGCGATGGTAAAACTCTTGACAGTTTTACCAATTAGGGTTTCAAGATAGTTGGGTTGACGTTTGGTAAAACGTTTTTAGCAGGTTGTTTACCCTTTGACATCGAAAGGCTCGTATATGGACCACATCGCCGCCTCAAGTGTCGCTTTTATTTTCGATTGCGACGGCACACTGGTTAACAGCACCCCCGTTTGGGCTTATGCCCAGCCCGAGTTATTGCACCGCCACGGAGTTGACGTGACGGTCGACGATTTTGCCCAATTTGAGCACCTGTCGCTCGAGGACGAGTGCCAGGCCTACCACGACATCTGGGGCATTGGCGAAAATGGCGAGGAGCTGTATCGCGAGCTGAGCGACATCCTGATCGATGGCTACTCAAAGGTACCGCCGCGCGAGGGCCTGCTTACATTTTTGGAGCAGGCGCAGGAGGCCGGTATTGCCATGTGCGTTGCCACGTCCACGCCGGCCGAGCTGGTTACGTCTGCGCTTGGGGGTGCCGGGCTCGATACCTACATGGAGTTTGTGACCACCACGGGCGAGGCGGGGCGCTCCAAGCAGTTTCCCGATGTGTACGAGCTAGCGTTGCGCCGTCTGGAGGAGCGCCATGGGCACAAGTTTGAGCGCGCGTGGGTGTTTGAGGACGCCGTCTTTGGCCTAAAGAGCTCTGGCACCGTAGGCTTTAAGCGAGTGGGCATCTACGACCCGCACGGTCGCATGGAGCGCGACAAGGTTCGCGCCAACTGCGACATCTTTATCGACAGCTATGAGGGCTTGGACCTGGCCCGCGTGCTTTCGTTTGAGGGCTAGGCGAGGGCCGTGGCTTGCAAAGTATTAGTGGTTTGCGGCTCGCCCGTGGTGGCGAGCGCGGATCTGCTGCGTCAACTGGCGGGGAAGTGCGACCACGTTGTAGCCGTGGACCGCGGGCTCGACGCGCTTCTGGGCGCGGGGCTAGGCTGCGACGTGTATGTGGGAGATGCCGACACGGTGAGCGATGCGGGTCGCGCGTTGGTCGATGCTGCCACCGACTTTGAAGTTGAGCGTCACGATCCCTACAAGGACTATACCGATCTGGCGCTTGCGCTCGATTCCGTCCGCCGTCGATGGCCGGGTGCCGAAGTGGTTGTGACCTGCGCCACTGGTGGACGCCCTGACATGGCCCTGTCTGTGTTAGGGCTACTGGCAGGCTATGCGGACGCCCCCGTCTGGATCGAAGAAGACGAAGTAACGGCCAGAATCCTGCACCAGGACGAGAGCTGGACCATCGAGGGCGCCGAAGGCAAAACCTTCTCCATCATCGCCATCGCTCCCAACACCAAGGTAAGCGAACACGGCCTAGAGTGGGAACTAGATCACAGCCCCCTAGGTCTGTTAGCCGACACAGGCATCTCAAATGTCGTCAGGGAAACGGCCAAGATCCAAGTCCACCAAGGCATCGCGATCGCCTACCTCTACAAGTAAGGCATCGCCGCGTGAGGGTTTTATCGGGACGGGGCAGAAATAATCGCCTAGCAAGTGTTTAACCGTCCCATCAGGGTTTTATCGGGACGGTGGATAGAAATAATCGCTCGAAGAGTGATTATTTCTGCCCCGTCCCAGGAAAACCCGTGAGGTAGGGCAACAACCCCAAAAAATCTCTTGCATCCCCGCAAACATTCCCCTATAGTATCTCCTCGTCACGGGGGCGTAGCTCAGCTGGGAGAGCGCTTGACTGGCAGTCAAGAGGTCAGGGGTTCGATCCCCCTCGTCTCCACCATCGTGAATGCAAAGGCCCTCGGAATTCCGAGGGCCTTTTTCATGCCAAAACACCACGTGCCGCAAACGCCACCCACACCAACAAAAGGTTGCACAATTTATTTCCCACGCCTGTACATAGTTTGTTAGACAAACGCGATTATCAGCGCAGCTCGCTGCTTCATTTAGGCTTCAGTAACGCCCCTAATCACCGCCAATACCTCATTAACCTGCATCAATGTGAACAACATCCCAAAACAACCCCCTTAAGCATGTCAAATGAACGATATGTTGTCCAACGCAGCCCAAATCAGTTTCGCTAACAGCTTGTGCTAGGATACCTAACGTTACATGAGTTCAACTGTGCTTACGGCTCTAATAGGCCACAAGCACGGGGTTGATCAGCATCCGGTCGTAACGGCGGTGTTAGAAAAACCACGAGCTCCAATATTGATTGTCATGAGCGATTTTGCACTTGCTTTTGCGGCTACTTTTAAGTTTGCATTAGACGGTGCAATGATTTGCTACGGCAAACCACAGCAGTTCTTCAGCTGTCTGCGTGCGGTCCAGTTTTGTACCCGCTTGACTGGTTCGCACGCAGCCAGCTGGGGTCACGGTCATTTTTGCGATACACTTCCGCGACTCTAGCAACTGCATTTGTACATACCGTTCAAGGTGGGGCAGAGCCACGTGCTTGTCTGACTGGGCTCAGGGTTTGAATATGGAGCGCCTTCGCGCACAAGCGCCCTGGCGAAGCCATACCCAAACCCCGTGAGCCACACGTAAGACAGCAAGGGGGTGGTGCTCGTGTGGTATGTGATCCAGGTCATTAACGGTCGCGAAGACGTAATGCGCGAGCGCATCGAGCGCATGGTGCCAGCCGGCATCATGCAGGAGCTCTTTTATCCCCAATTTCAAACCGAGATTAAGGTACACGGTGAATGGGTCAATACGACCAAGCCGCTCTTTCCCGGTTATCTTATCTGCGATACTGCAGATCCACGCACCGTGCAACAGTATCTGCTGCGCATGGACGACTTTGCCCGGGTGCTTGCCCAGGACGGTCAGTTTGTGCCGCTGGCAAAAGAAGAGGCTCAACTCATAAGCAGCTTTACACATAGGGGAGACCGCGTAGTGCCCATGAGTGAGGCCCTAAAAGACGGCGACCAGGTCGTAGTAACCGCTGGTCCGCTACTGGGCCACGAAGGCCTCATCAAAACCATTAACAGACGCAAGAGCACTGCTTATTTGGAGCTCGACCTGTGTGGCCGACGCGTGACTACGCGCGTTGGCCTTGCCGTGCTTTCAAACGAGCAACGTGCCATGCGAAGCCTCAAAAAGGCGATCGCCTAGCTGCTGGCGATTGCCGCTCAAACCAAGGAGGACCTTCGGGTCAGGAAGGTAGTGTTGGAAGAGAACGTGTCAGGTAAAACAGAATATGTAAAGGATGCGCCCGTGGATGCGGCACCGATTGATCAAGTTAGGG
>CABUZF010000092.1 GCA_902495985.1 uncultured Collinsella sp. | reverse complement strand
CCGCCATGGCTCTGGTCTGCGGCTCGGTCGTGGGCGCCCTTGCAGCGGTTTCGCGCAAGGCCGTCTCCGAGACGATCATGCGTATCCTGGACATCATCATGTCCATCCCGGGCATCGCCCTCGCGGCCGTCTTTGTCTCCATCCTGGGCAACTCCGTGCCGTCGATCATCTTCGCCATCGGCTTTATGTACACTCCGCAGATTGCCCGTATCGTGCGCGCCAACATCGTGTCCGAGTACGGCGAGGACTATGTCCGCGCGGTCATCGTTTCCGGCGCCAAGGCTCCGTGGATTTTGATCAAGCATGTTCTGCGTAACTGCATCGCCCCGATCATGGTCTTCACCGTTACCCTGGTCGCCGACGCCATCATCTTCGAGGCCTCGCTGACCTTCATCGGCGCTGGTATCCAGGAGCCCACCGCTACCTGGGGTAACATCCTCGCCGACGCCCGCGGCGGCGTGCTCGCCGGCCGTTGGTGGCAGGCGCTGTTCCCGGGCCTGGCCATCATGATCACCTGCCTGGCGCTCAACATCCTCTCCGAGGGCATTACCGACGCCATGGCCGCTGCTCCCTCCGCTGCCCTGGATCCTACCGATTCCTCCAAGCGTCGCGAGGCCGACCTGCTGGTCTCCGACCCCGTTCGCGCCTACAAGGAGCAGGCCCAGTCCCTCTCCGCTCGCCTTGGCGCCCTGCGCGATGTCGAGCTCAAGCGTGACGATCGCCACGTGCCCGACGAGTCCGTTGAGCCGATTCTCTCGGTCCGTGACTTCTGCATCCAGTTTGAGCATCACGGTGATATCAACGTCGTCGACCATGTCAACTTTGACGTTCGTCCTGGTCAGACCATGGGCCTGGTGGGCGAGTCCGGTTGCGGTAAGTCCATCACCACGCTGGCCATCATGGGCCTGACCGACGATGACGAGCATCTTTCCGGCGAGGTTCTCTGGGAGGGCCGTGACCTGCTCAAGATGAGCAAGAAGGAGTGGTTCGGCCTGCGCGGTACCGATATCGCCATGGTCTATCAGGACGCCCTGTCCTCGCTTAATCCCTCCATGCTCATCTCTGCCCAGATGAAGCAGCTCACCAAGCGCGGCGGAACCCGCAGCGCCGAGGAGCTCCTGGAGCTCGTCGGCCTCGATCCCAAGCGCACGCTCGAGAGCTATCCGCACGAGCTTTCCGGCGGCCAGCGTCAGCGTGTCCTGATCGCTATGGCCCTTACCCGCGACCCCAAGCTGGTCATCTGCGACGAGCCCACGACCGCTCTGGACGTTACCGTCCAGAAGCAGGTCATCAAGCTGCTCAACGATCTTCAGGCCAAGCTCGGCTTTGCCATGATCTTCGTTTCGCATGACCTGGCTCTGGTCGCCGAGGTTGCCCATAACATCACGGTTATGTACGCTGGCCAGGTTATCGAGCAGGCACCCACCAAGGAGCTGCTCACCAACCCGATCCACGAGTACACCCGCGGTCTTCTGGGTTCCGTTCTGTCCATCGAGAGTGGTTCGGGTCGCCTGCACCAGGTGCCCGGCGCCGTTCCGAGCCCGCGCGATTTCCCCAAGGGCGATCGCTTCGCGCCCCGCTCGAGCCATCCGCGTATTGGCCTGGACACCCGTCCGGTCTTCAAGCGCGTGCCCGGCACCGAGCACTTCTATTCCGAGCTCCCCGACGAGGTGCTCAAGGCAAATGGTTTGACCCCTCACGCGGAGGTGATGTAGATGAGCGAGACCGCAGTCAACGGCGTCGAGCCGATCATCTTCCTTGATGACGTCCACGTCACCTTTAGGACCCGTACCGGCTCGATTCTGCACCCCAACCTGGTTCACGCCGTCCAGGGTGTAACGATTAAGCTCATGCCCGGTCAGACGATCGGCATCGTCGGCGAGTCCGGTTGCGGTAAGTCCACCACCGCTAACGTCATGTGCGGCCTGCAGGCCCCTACGAGCGGCAAAGTCTACTTTAAGGGCAAGGACGTTACCAAACGTACTGCCGAGGACCGTCGCCACATGGGTCGCGTCATCTCGGTCGTGTTCCAGAACCCGGCCACGGCGCTCAACCCCCGCATGGTCGTTCGCGAGCAGCTGCTCGACCCCATGCGCGTCCACAACCTGGGTACCGAGGCCGAGCAGGAGAAGCGCGTCAAGGAACTCTTGGAGCTCACCGGTCTGCCCAGCTCCGCTGCCGAGGTTCTTCCCGGCCAGCTTTCGGGCGGCCAGCGCCAGCGCGTCGCAATTGCCCGTGCCCTGTCGCTGAACCCCGATGCCATCATCGCCGACGAGCCCACCTCGGCTCTGGACGTTTCGGTCCGCGCGCAGATTCTGAACCTGCTGACCGACCTTAAGAAGGAGCTCGGCCTGGCCATGGTGTTCATCAGCCATGACATCCAGACGGTCCGCTATATCTCTGACGACATCATCGTTATGAATGGTGGCAGGATCGTCGAGCAGGGCGAGGCCAAGCAGGTCTTCCAGCACCCCCAGGACCCCTACACCAAGATGCTGCTCGGCGCTGCGCCGTCGCTGCTGCATCCCAAGCTCGGCGAGTAGCCTCGCTTTCCCTCCCGTGCGCCCGGTTCCCTTGCCGGGCGCACCTCCGTTGCGATTTCGAAAGGTTGGGTTCACGAGCCATGCCAAGTGCTCAGGAGCTACAACATCAATTTGGTGAATACCGAGGCGCCATGCCCCGTCCATCAGATTTCGATCTCTTTTGGAAGGATCGCATGGCCGAGGCCGACGCCGTCGGGCTTGACTATGCGATCGAGACGGCATCGGTCGCCGATGCCGCGACCTGCCAGCTTTTCGACCTCTGGTATACCGGCATGTGTGGCGCGCGCCTGCATGCCAAGTACCTTAAACCTGTCTCGGACGAGCCCGTGCCATTGGTACTTCAGTTCCATGGGTATCCGGGTGCAAGCCGCAGCTGGTTTGAGCAGGCGTCGTTTGCGGGCATGGGCATGGCACTCATCGCCCTCGACTGCCCCGGCCAAGGAGGTCCCTCCGAGGACATTGGTGGATTTGAGGGCACAACGGTTGCCGGTCATATCGTCGCCGGTATCGACGGCGACCCGGCCAACCTCTACTATGTTCGCTTGCACCAAGATATTCGCATCCTGTGCCGCATCGTTCGCGAGCTCGAGGGCATCGATCTTGCGCGTGTGTTTGTGAACGGCGCGTCGCAGGGCGGCGGTTTGGGCATTGCGACCTGTGCGCTTAACAGCGAGCTTATCAATCGTGCCGCCATCCTCTATCCCTTCCTGTCAGATTTCCGCCTGGTCTGGGATTTGGATGCCGACGACATTGCCTACGAGGGCCTGCGCTATTGGTCTCGCTGGTTTGACGAGGACTCGACTCGTATTGACGAAGCCTATGCCAAGCTGGCGTACTTCGATTCCAAGAACTTTGCCCCTATGGTCAAATGCCCCGTGCTGTTTGGCACCGGCACAGCCGATATCGTCTGTCCGCCAGCGACGCAGTTTGCGGTCTATAACAACCTGACCTGCGAAAAGCGTCATGAGTTCTTTGAAGGCTTTGGCCACGAGGAGATTCAGGATTTTGACGATCTGATCATTCCGTTTTTCTGCAAGGGAGGGGAGGCTCATGTCTAAGTGCGAGAGCAATGTTGACGAGCTGATTGTCCCCGGGCTCGTGGGAATTCCTGGAACGGTTTCGTCAAAGCTCGTAGAATATCGGGACTGGCGCGGTGATGTCCAAGCAGATGTTTCTGATTTAGAGACATGCGCTTCGAATCTTGAGATTCAAGGCCTGGCCATTACGGCGATTGACTTTGTTAACCCCTGCGCCCGTTACTCGGAGGTCTCCTTTGAGCTCGGTGACGATGCGATTCACGCTCGTTTGATCGAGCCTGTCGGTCGTGCCCGAGTATCTGAGCGCGTGCCGCTGTGCCTGATGTTCCACGACATCGATCGGCCTGTGCGCGGCTGGCATCACATGACGAGATTTTCCGCCATGGGGTATGCCGTCCTCGCGCTGGATGACGATGTTGCTGGTGCGGACGACCTGCAGCGGGGGATTTCTTCGCCCGCTTTTGTCGAGCGCGTCCGTTGGGGTTGCGCGCTGGCGAAGGTGGCGCGCAATCTTGATGGCATGGACCCTGACCGCATCTTTGCATGGGGCGAGGGCCTTGGCGGCGGTGTCGCGCTGGCGGTTTCTGCTCTGGACGAGCGGGGCCTCGCCTGCACGGCGGTTGCCAATCCACTTCCCGGCGGCCTCGAGGCGTTGTCGTCTCAGGTGCGCGGATCGGTGCTCATGGGCACATCGCTTATGGATACCGTGAGCGATCCCAAGGATCAGTTTGCCGTATTCAACGGTCTTGAGTGTGACCGGAGGCATATCATCTATGCCAAATACGCTCACGAGCGCATCAATGCGTTCGAAAACGAAGTCGTCGACTTCTTTAACCAAACGTTCTACTCGTGTTCTTTGGCCTAGACGGCCTGAACACTGCCAACAAGAGTGGGTGGCACAGGGTCGCCCGCCAGACAACTAAGGAGATTCTTGTGGCAACTCAGAAATTCACCGGCGTTATCCCTCCCGTCGTTGTTCCCGATACCGAAGATCACCAGCTTGATGTTGCCTCCTTTGAGCGCAGCATCAACCGCATGATCGATGCCGGCGTCGATGGCTTGTTCTTCCTGGGCTCCTCGGGCGAGGTCGTCTTCTCCACCGACGAGCGCCGTCGCCAGATTATCGCCGAGGCCGTTCGTATCGTCGACCACCGTGTGCCCGTTCTGGTCGGCATCATCGATACCGAGACCGAGCGCATGATCGAGCACGGCAAGGTCGCTCAGGAGCTGGGCGCCGATGCCCTCGTCGCCACCTGCCCGTTCTATGCCCTGCAGGGCATGACCGAGGTCGAGGAGCACTTCCGCATCCTGCATGAGGAACTCGACCTGCCCATCTTTGCCTATGACATTCCCGTCTGCGTTCACACCAAGCTCCCCTGGAAGCTCCTTGCCAAGCTCGGCGCCGAGGGCGTTCTGGCCGGCGTCAAGGATTCCTCGGGTGATGACATCTCGTTCCGCTACCTCGTTCAGGAGAACGAGAAGAACGGCCATCCGATGAGCATTCTCACCGGTCACGAGGTTGTTGTCGACGGCGCCTACCTCGGTGGCGCCGACGGTTCCGTCCCGGGTCTCGCCAACGTTGAGCCCGAGGGCTACGTGCGTCAGTGGAAGGCCGCTCAGGCTGGTGACTGGGCTACCGTCAAGGCCGAGCAGGACCGCCTCAATGAGATTTCGCACATCTGGGATGTCACCTCGGGCGTCCAGGGCTATGCCGGTGGCGTCGGCGCCTTCAAGACCGCTATGAACCTCATGGGCATCTTCGACAGCCCGACCATGCCGCGCCCGGTGAAGGCCATGACCGGCGAGAACGTCGAGGCGATTAAGAAGGTCCTTCAGGACAACGGTCTCCTGTAAAGCTTTCCCGGGCACCCGACCTCGCCGTTCAACCGTGCGGCCATGACCCATTAGGTCAATGGCCACACGGCTTCTCGGCGATCTTGGGCACCTGGAAAACCTTTACCGCGCTGTGACGGCTAGCCTGACGGCGCATTTCCTGTAGTTGTTTTTTATCTCCTAAGGAGAGCGACATGGAGAACAAGTACGT
>CABUZF010000091.1 GCA_902495985.1 uncultured Collinsella sp. | reverse complement strand
CCGACCTTGCCGACCGCATCAATGAGTCGCTTGCCGATGCCTCGGACTCAATGCTCGAACGTATTCCCGATTCTACGATTGATTCGGTGGCACAGACGCACATCCGTAGCCGTGCCGTTAACGCGTGGCTGGCCGAGCTGGGCGACGCGGCGCTCGATGCCCTGCGCGAGAAGGCTTCGATGCCGACGTTTATCGCGGATGGTGCTCGCGGCCTGGCACTTGCTGCCCGCCGCGTGGCCGATGCCGCGCCGAGCATGCCGCGTCCGTCGCTCAGCCGTCGCCTTGCCGGTAAGCGCATGAGCCGTCCGGTACCGAGCGTGTCACTCAGTCGTCGTGACCTGCGCTTTTTCAATGCCTTCCCGCGTCTGCGCATCAATCGCTACGAAGGTGTCATTCGAGCAACTAATCTCCGCGACCGCGCCCACGAGCTGTTTCGGCGCTAGCCGGGATGGGCGCGCTCACGGCTCCCTTGCTCGCGTATTTCCCGTTCGTTTCGCGTCCGTTGCCGCGCCGTTTCCAAGATTGCGGCACCGTTTCCATTCGACAACGCAGCGTTTAACAACGCCGTATCTGGTCTACACCAGTTGCCCCTCGGCCGCATTATGGGCGCCGACAACGTTCACGCGATCAAGGGGGAGCGAATGTACGATACGGGATCGACAACGTTTATGCTCATCTGCACCATGCTCGTGTTTTTAATGACACCGGGTCTGGCGTTTTTCTATGGCGGCCTGTCCAGGCGCAAAAATGTCATCAACACCATGCTCATGTGCTTTGGCGCCATTGGCCTGGTCGGCGTGCTGTGGATTGTTGCCGGCTGGTCGCTGGCCTACGGCGGCGACGGTTCCAGCCCGTTTATTGGAGGCCTTGACCAGCTGCTGTGCTTGCCGGTGCTCAACCAGGTGCTGCAGGCGGCTGAGGGCACCGCGTCGGACGGTGCCGTCTACCCTCAGATCATCAACATCGCCTTCCAGATGGCATTTGCCATGATCACGGCCGCTATCGTCACGGGCAGCCTGGCCGGCCGCGTTAAGTTTGGTGCCATGGCGGCCTTCCTGGGCATTTGGCTGCTCGTGGTCTATGCGCCGCTCGCCCACATGGTCTGGGGCGGCGATGGCTCCTTTATCGGCGACATCATCGGCGCACTCGACTTTGCCGGCGGCGACGTGGTACACATTTCGTCCGGTCTTACCGGCCTGATCCTCTGCTTAATGCTCGGCCGTCGTCGCGGCTTTGGCATGGTGAGCTATCGCCCGCATAACGTGCCGTTTGTGGCGCTGGGCGCCGGCCTGCTTTGGTTTGGCTGGTTTGGCTTTAACGGCGGCAGCGAGTTTAAGGCCGACGCCGTGGCGGCGCTCGCCATCCTCAACACCGTGACGGCCAGCGCGGCGGGTATGGTCTCGTGGCTTGCCGTCGAGCGCGTGCACACCGGTCGCCCCACGCTGGTGGGCGCTAGCACCGGTCTGGTCGCGGGCCTCGTGGTGGTCACGCCGGGCGCGGGCTTTGTCGAGCCGTGGGCAGCGCTGGTCATGGGCCTGATCGTCTATCCCGTCTGCTACCTGGCCATCAGCCATCTTAAGACCAAGTTCGGCTACGACGACGCGCTCGACGCGTTTGGCTGCCACGGTATCGGCGGCATCTTGGGCGGCGTGCTCACGGGCCTGTTCTGCGTGCCGCAGCTTTCGTGGACCGGTAAGGGTGGCCTGTTCTACACGGGCGATGTGTCGCTGCCGGTCTCGCAGATCCTGGGCATTGTGGTGACGGTCGCTATTGTGCTGGTGCTCGATTTGGTGATCGCCGCGGTGGTCAAGGCACTGTTCCACGGCAGCCTGCGCGTGGACGAGGCCGACGAGGCGCTGGGCCTGGATGCGAGTCAACACGGCGAGAGCGCATACCCCTCCTTCTCGGGACTCGATTAGCAGCTTCCCCAAGTACCGCACCTTGCCGTTCAATCGTCGCTCACGTACTTAAGTACGCTTCGCTCCTCTTTCACGGCAATCTGCGGCACTTGGGAAACCTGCTAAGACCAGTCAGTTGAATTTTTATGGTCTCTGAGGTTGGTTTGCGGCATTTGGAAAACCCGTGCCATGTGAAGGACAATTCATTTCTTTTATTGAAGAGAGGAATTCACTATGAAAAAGATCACGGCTATTGTGCGCCAGGAGAAGCTCGAGGTTCTTAAAGACGCGCTGTTTGCTGCTGATGTTCGCGGCATGACTATCAATCAGGTGCAGGGTTGCGGCGCACAGCATGGCTGGAAGGAATACGTGCGCGGCAACGAGCTGCTTGTCAACACGATCCCTAAGGTGCAGTTCACCCTTATTTGCGCCGATGAGCATGTCGACGGAATTGTCGACATCATCTGCAACGCCGCTCGCACCGGTGCCGTTGGAGACGGCAAGATTTGGGTCGAGCCGGTCGAGGAAGTTATCCGCATCCGTACCGGCGAACACGGCCCCGCCGCGGTGTAGGATCGACCACCTGTCATCCGCAACGTTAAAATGCTGCAATGAGGCACAAGACTTGCGTTGCGGATGGACGGATTATGGGTCGTAATAAATATCCCGAGGAGACGGTCGCGAAGATTCTCGACGCGGCGCTGGAGCTATTCTGCGCACAGGGTTATGAGGGGACGAGCATTCAAGATATCGTCGACCGCCTCGATGGCATGACCAAGGGTGCTATCTATCATCACTTTAAGAGCAAAGAAGAGATTTTCAACGCCGCATTTGATCGGGCAATGGCTCCGATTGTTGAGCGCCGCCGCGCGACACTCGGTGCTGGCAATATGACGGGAGCCCAAAAGCTCAAACGACTTTATGCGCCCGAGTCCGTCGTTCCGCAAATCGATCTATGGGCTCGCATGCATCCTGCGGCAGATCCGGTAAAAAGCTCGCGGCTGCTGGCGATGCAGTACCAAGGTTCGTTTGACGAGTCGGCCGATGGCTATCTCCTGCCAGTGATCGAGGAGGGCATCGCCGACGGCTCCATTGCGTGTGCATGCCCACGCGAAGCGGCGGAGGCGGTATCGTTGTTGGCGAATCTTTGGCTGTTGCCGCTGTTCCGTCCGCTCGAGCCCAAGGAGCGAATGCTCGCTCGCGCTCAATGTTTGGCGCAGATGGCTGCCGCGGTGGGACTTGATTTGGGGGAAGAAGTGCTTCAGACAACGGCGCAGATTTGGGACGTATGGGACCGCGCCGGGTGGTAATATAGATACTGACGGTATGTAATTGATTTGTAAGGGTAGCCACGGCTGCCCTTTTCAAGTCATTAAATACATACTAACGGTATGTATAGGGGATAGGCTTATGGCTGAAATGCGGAGGAGTAGTGTCTCGTTGGCGCAAAAAACAGTGCGATCTATCAGGCTTTTCGGTCTTCTTGTTGCACAGCTGTGTGCGTATTCAATGTTGTCAGCACTGTGCTTTGCGTGTCCGCTTTACTTATTCGATTGCAGCGGCTCGTCAACGTTATATGGCGCCGTCGCGGCGATAGCGTTCATACCGGGCGTGCTCGCGACTCCGGTTGGCGGGATTTTGGCGGATCGGGGAAGACATCGCGGGGTTCTTGTGGTACTCGGCATTGTTCTGATGGCTGCATCACTGCTGTTTATCCCCATGAAGCGTTCGCTGCCTCTTGCGGTTGTCGTGGCAGCAATGCTTTGCGTCCAATATGGCATCCAATCGCTGCTGAAACCGATGCTTCAAATTGAGGCGGTGTGCATGACGGGCCAAGAAAAGGTTGAGCGTGCCACTGCGTTGGTCTCGCAGATAATCATGATGAGCAATATCTTGGGGCCTGTAGTCGGGACGGCAGTCTATGGGTGCTTTGGTATCGATACTCTATGCGAAACCGCGGCGTTGACGTTTACGATTTCAGCCCTGCTGTTCGGGGGCGCACTCAAGCAAAATGCCTCATCTGAAACGATGGGAGACGGCGCGACTCGTACGACACGCCGAAACGATTTTCGGGAGTTGATTCGGTACCTGTCTCAAAACTCATCATTGCTCGTTGTGTTTTTGATTGCGGCTATTTTGAACCTTGCGTTAGTTGGGTTAACGATTGGTGCTCCCGTTATTGTTGCAAAGCATCTCGGAATGCAGTCATCCTTTGTTGGGATTATTGAGGTGGCTATGGGCTTAGGTGGTCTTGTCGGCAGTGGTTTGGTCGGTATTTGGCCGCATCGTTTTTCCTTCAAGGGCATATGTCAATATGTTGCGATGATCTGTTTAGGAGTCGTACCGATTATTGTCACGCTACTGTTCGGCACAGATGTATGGGTGTTCACCGTGTTTGCGGTTGGTTCGGCATGGGTCATGGTGTGGGCAGCCATTGCGTCGGTTGAAATCATCGCGTTTGTTCAACGGGCAGCGCCGACTGAGCTCTGCGGAAAAGTGCTTTCGGTCGTTTACATGGTCCTTTCCTGCGCAACACCTATCGGCCAATTGACGTACGGGGTTGCATATGATCGATGGACACCGGCGATTGTATTCGCAGGCATGCTGGCGGTGTTGACGTTGACGACGGTGCTGTTTTATCGGCTGAAAAGTCGCTTGTGGCGATTGTCTTAACGCACTGGGGCACCGTGAATTTGTGGAGGCGGTGGTACGCCGCGCCGGGACGGCATTGTTTGGGCACGCCTCTCCTTCGTCTACAATATCGTGCAGACGAAGGAGAGGCGTGCCCATGATCAAGATGTTTGCGAGTGACTTAGACGGAACGCTGCTGAACGCCCTGCACGAGGCAGACGGGACCATCCGCCGCGCCATTCGCGAGCTGACCGAGGCTGGCCTGCATGTGGTTCCCGCGACCGGGCGCTCGACGTTGCCAATCGGCGAGCATGGCTTTACGGGGCTGGCGCTTGACGCCTGCTGCTCCAATGGGTCCATCGTGCGCGACTGCCATGGCGAGGTGCTCAAGACCTGGACCATCGATCCGCAGGTTACCGAGGAGCTGCTCAAGGCATTCCCGGACATTTGCTTTGATTGCTCCACACCCGATGGCATGTTCTCGAGCGGTTCGTTCGAGATGCATCAGGCGGGCTTTAAAAAGGACAGCCCTATCAAGCGCATCGTGATGCGCGGCATGCGCGCGCGTGGCGGCTATCACGAGGAACAGTATTTCGACCAGTCGATCGGTGACATCCTTCGCCACGATGTGTGCAAGATCAACTGCCGCGTGACCTCGCCCGAGCTGGAGCGCGACCTTAAGGCATATTTGGCCGAGCGCTCGGACCGTGTAGTCAACGCGCCGTTTGACCCGGTGATGTTTGAGATCACGGACGCGGCGTGCAACAAGGGCGAGAGTGTGTCCTGGCTGGCGGGCTACTACGGCATTGCCGAGGACGAGGTCGCGGTCTACGGCGACGGCGGCAACGACATTGCCATGCTCAAACGCTTCCGCCACAGCTACGCGACCAAAAACGCAAGCGATGCCGCCAAGGCCGCCGCGAGCGCGACTATCGGCAGCTGCATGGTCCACGCCGTCCCCAAACACATGCTCGCCACCATGCACAAGCAAAACTCCCGCACCGTCATCGAATAATGTGACAAAGGGATAGCCCCTTTTTCATGAGAACCCTGCACCTTTGGCATGCGAACATATATTCGTATATATAATTAAGTTTTGATAGAAT
>CABUZF010000090.1 GCA_902495985.1 uncultured Collinsella sp. | reverse complement strand
TCCCAAATCTTGGAACGGCGCAAACGTACCAGACGGTTTCATGCGAAGTCTGACCAAATGCTGTCCGGGCGCTGACCAAATACTTGACGGTTTTGGACGTTTTAGGCTGATGGCTTATATCTGCAGGTAGAAGCCTTACCGAGAGGTCCCTGTCTCCACATTTAGATGCCTGTGTCCATCGGATTATCAGAAAGAAAAACCCGTCGAGATACGAGACTACGCCGAATGCGACTTGGCCTCTTCACGCACCGTCTCTTAGCCGAGCCATCGGCATCTACATACCTAAATAAATGAGCGTGGATAATCTCCCGCTTTGAGCCCGTTCCTCGGACAAAAATGGGAGATTATCCACGCTCGATTTGTAAACGTCCGAAAATCCACGCTCGTGTGTCCGATAATCCACGCTCGTGTGTCCGGATATCCTCACTCGTCACGTCACGGCAGCAGCCACAGCCGCAGCCTAGCGCTCCTCGCCGGCGCGGGCCAGGTCGTAGGGCGTGGTCTGGTAGACGTAGTAGTTGAGCCAGTTGGTGTAAAACAGCTGAGCCTGGCTGCGCCAGACGTTGCGCGGCTCGGCGGTGGGGTCGTCGTTCGGGAAGTAATGCGCCGGCACCTGAGGGTTGAGCCCGCGCTTAACGTCGCGCTCGTACTCCAGACGCAACGTGTCGGTATCGTACTCGGGGTGACCAAATACAAAGAAGCGACGGCTGTCGGTCGACTTGACGATGTACAGGCCCACCTCGTCGGATACGGCCACGACCTCAAGCTGCGGCTCGGCCTCCACGTCCTCGCGGCGCACATCGGTGTTGCGCGAATGCACGGCATAGAAACGGTCGTCAAAGCCGCGAACCAGCGGGCTTTGCGGCTTCACCAGATAATGCTCGAACACGCCGCTCGCCTTTGCCGGCAGGTCGTGCTTCTGAATACCGTAGTGGTGATACAGGCCCGCCTGTGCGCCCCAACAAATGTGCAGCGTAGAGTGCACGTGCGTGGTGGACCAATCCATGATCTGGCAGAGCTCGGGCCAGTAGTCGACCTCCTCGAACGGCATCTGCTCCACCGGCGCGCCCGTGATGATCAGGCCGTCGTAGTGGATGTCGCGGATGTCGTCGAACGTGCGGTAGAACGTCTCCAGGTGGCCGGCGCTCACGTGCGTGGCCTCGTGCGTCTTGGTGCGCAGCAGGTCCACCTCCACCTGCAGCGGCGTGTTGGAGAGCTTGCGCATGATTTGCGTCTCGGTGGCGATTTTGGTGGGCATGAGGTTGAGGATGAGCACGCGCAGCGGACGGATGTCCTGGTGCAGCGCGCGGTACTCGGTCATGACAAAGATGTTCTCGCTCTCGAGCTGCGCAGCGGCAGGGAGGGCGTCGGGAATGCGAATGGGCATGGATGCTCCTTACGAGTCAGTTGCAGCTATGGTACAACGAGCAGCCCTATCCGCGCGAGCACATCGCCCAGCGATGCCGTCAACGGCCCAAATCACTCCAAAAGTAGAGATTAAGGCATGTCCCAAAAATCTGCTTCGCTTTAGCCTAGCAAAGTGACAGCAGGACGCTACAATGGTTCGACGCGAAAAACTCGGCCGGAAGGATACATATATGTACCAGACGCGTAAGATCGGTGTGATCGGCCAGGGCCACGTAGGAGCACATGTCGCCAACAGCCTGCTTATGCAGGGCATTGCCGACGAGCTGTACCTGTGCGATATCAACGAGGCCAAGGTGACGTCCGAGGTTCAGGACCTGCGCGACTCCCTTTCGTTTGTCCCGTATAACACCAAGATCGTCAACTGCTACGACCACTACGAGGAGCTGGCCTGCTGCGACGTCATCGTCAACGCCGCCGGCAAGGTCGCGCTGGCCGCCGGCAACCGCGACGGCGAGCTGTTCTTTACCACCGACGCCGCCCGCACCTTTGCCAAGCGCATCGTCGACGCCGGCTTCGACGGCATCTTCGTAAGCATCTCCAACCCCTGTGACGTCGTATGCACCGAGCTGTGGCATCTGACCGGCTACGATCCCAAGAAGATCATCGGCTCGGGCTGCGGCCTGAATTCCGCCCGCCTGCGCACCGAGATCTCCAAGAAGGTCGGCGTGAGCCCCAAGTCCATCGACGCCTACATGATCGGCGAGCACGGCTTTAGCCAGCTGGCTGCCTTTAAGGCCGCGACCATCGCCGGCAAGAGCCTCAACGAACTTCAGGCCGAGAACCCCGACAAGTATGCCTTCGACCACATGGAGATTGAGGAGCTCGCGCGCAAGGGCGGCTACGTAACCTACCAGGGCAAGCAGTGCACCGAGTACGCCGTCGCCAACTCCGCCGCGCGCGTCTGCGCCGCCGTGCTGCACAACGAGCACGCCGTGCTTTCCGCCTCCACGCTCATGACCGGCCAATATGGTGAGGAGGGCATCTTTACTTCCCTGCCGTGCGTGATCGGTGCCGAGGGCGTCGAGGAGGTCTACACGCTCGACCTTTCCGAGTATGAGCTCGAGGGCTTCCACAAGAGCTGCCAGCACATCCGCGACAACATCGCCCAGCTCGACTGGTGGGACGCCGAGGGCGTCGTCGGCAAGTAAGCAGCCAATCGCCGCAACCTTGCGAATCTAAGCGCGATACTAAGCGGGCCGCACCGGAAATCCCCGGCGCGGCCCGCTTTTTTGACTCACGCAGTGCCCTTGCGAATCGAAGGTGAATACTTTTCCGCGAAGTGAACGAGTAAAAACGAGCCCCCGAAGCATCGACACTTTTCAGACGCCGTTTCCTGCGGTTTCGTCGAGTTTTTCCTGCGGTTTTGCCGCAAAAAAGTGTGGATGCTTCGGGGGTCAAAAATAGGTCGTTCACTTCGCGGAAAAGTATTCACCTTCGTTTTCGCGCAGACACGAATCCGGCCGCCGCAACGCAAAACGGGACCCGCGCGCAGCGCAGACCCCGTCGTGAGAGGTTATTCCCGGTATATTAGTACTGTTCGATGCCCATGTAGCGACGAACCTCGGGGCTGTGGTCGAAGACCTTGCCGCGGGCGGCGCGCAGCTCGCAGCTCATGTTGTAGAAGAAGATCGGCTCCAGGAACGAACGCACGCTGGTGGGCACTTCGCCCACGCCGTACTCAAGCGCATCGAGCACCATGACTGTATCGGTGTGCGTGTTGAGGAACGCAAGAGCGCGCTCCTCCATGGGGCGGCACTCGCCCGCGCCAAGCTGAACAAAGTAGAACACGCCGGGCTCGGTGGCCTCGAAGGGACCGTGGAAATACTCGCCGGAGTGGATGTAGCAGCAGTGCTGCCACTGCATCTCCATGAGCGAGCAGATGGCCATGGCGTAGGTCTGGCTAAAGTTAGGGCCGGAGCCCAGGATATAGAAGAACTTGTGCTGCTGGCAGAGCTCGGCAAAGCGGGCGCCCAGCTCGGTGTTGACCTTCTCGCGGGCGGCGGGCAGCAGCGCATCCATCTGCTTGAGGCCCTCGTACATGTCGGCGAGCGCCTCGTAGCCTTCCTGCTGGTCGAGCAGCTCGGCTGCGATCAGAGCGCCGATGCCCTGCGGCACCTCGGCCTGCGGCACGCCTTCGCCCCACGGATAGACCCAGGTGGTCCACTTGCCGTTGTCGATCTTGGAGCCCTCGCAGTCGGTCATGGCGACGACCTCCGCGCCGGCAGCCGACGCCATCTCGCAGCCGTCGACGACCTCCTGCGTGTTGCCGCTGTGGCTGCAGGCGATGACGAGTGACTTCTCGCCAAGACTCTTGGGAGCCATCAGGCAAAACTCGCGCGCCGTGTAAACCGTCGAGGTAAACGTGGTGGCCTCGCGCTTGAGAAGTTCGTTAGCCGGCATGAGGTCGATCATCGAACCGCCGCAGGCAATCCAAAAGACGTTCTCGACCTTACCCTTGCGCTCGATAATTTCCTGAATCAGATCGTGTGCGTTCATGCTGAAGCTCCTCCTTGTGTGGCGGCTTTTGGCGACGGCTGCTCGTACCTGCTGTCGTTCTATGTTGTCCTATTTATAACACGTGTAACAACGCCCGTGAAGTCATCTCGGCAAATTTGTTCTATGTTGTTCTATCTGTGGACGTTAGATGTCGAAGACGTAGCGCGAGCCCACGATCTTTTGGCGGCCGAGCAGTAGAGGGCGCCCGCCGGCGTCGGTAAAGTAGGCCTCCATATAGAAGAGCGGCTCGCCGACCGGCACCTCCAGCAGCGGGGCCGTCTGAGTATCGGCAAGCGCAATCTCCACGGTGCAGGGGTCGGACTTGAGCGGCGCGCGACCCGAATGCTCGGCAACGAGCGCAAAGATGGAATTGTCCGTGAGGTCCTTGTCGGCAAGCGTCTGCAGATAGGGATGGTCGGCGAGCACAAAGGCGTTGTTCTCGAGCATAACGGGCACGCCATCTGCCGTGCGCACGCGCTCGACCACGATGAGCTCGCAGCCGGGCTCCACGCCAAAGAACGCCGCATCCTCGCGCGTCGCCGCGACCATCGTGCGCGACACCAGACGCGCACCCGGCACCATGTCGTTGGCAGCACAACCCTCAGTAAAGCTCTGGACGTCACCCTTCTGGCGAATCTTGCGCTTGAGCTTGGGCGCACACACAAAGGTGCCCCTCCCCTGCTGGCGGTTGAGATACCCCGCACGCGACAGCTCCTCGATGGCGCGGCGCACGGTGACGCGCCCCACGCCGTAGGACTTCGCGAGCTCCATCTCGGAAGGAATGCGCGAGCCGGCAGCGTACACGCCGCGCGCGATCTCGCCCTTTAGGTCGTCCATGACCTGCTGGTACAGCGGCACGGCAGGCACGTCAGTACGGTCGGTCTTGCTATCGGCTACCATCGTTACGCTCCATCCCGCGCATGCTCGGACTCAAACTCTTCAATCGCCGCCATAAACTGCTCGCCAAAGGCGTCGGCTTTTTTCTCGCCAATGCCGTTGACCTGGATCAGCTCGTCGCGCGTCTGTGGACGCAGGCGGCACAGGCCGCGCAGGGCCTTGTCGGAAAAGACCATATACGGCGCCATCTCCAGCTCCGTCGAGATCTCCTTGCGGAGGGCGCGCAGACGCTCGAACAGCTCGGCGTCGTCGCCCACGCGCGGGCGCTGATCCAGCTCGGCCTCCTCACGCAGCAGATCGACGGCGCGGCGGGCGCGGGCCGAGGCCTTGCGCTTGGACGCGCGACGCTTAACGGTAAAGGCAAACGCCTCGTCCTCGACCTCGCCGGCACGCGGACCCAGTCCCACGACCGGGTACTGCCCCTGCGAGGTGACCAGATAACCGCGGCCGCACAGCTGGCCGATGATGTCCTTGATGCGCCCGACCGATTCGCTCGACAGCTCACCGTAGCCGCGGTCCTCGTCCAGATGCATCTGGCGAATGCGCTCGGTGTTGCCGCCGTGGAGCACATCGGCGATCAGCGACTTGCCAAAGCGCATGGGACGCGTGGCCACATAGCGCACAGCGGCGCGGGCCATATCGGTGACGTCCTCGACCTCGAACTGCGTGAGACAGTTACTGCAGTTGCCGCAGCCCTCGGCGTCGTCTGCCGTGCCGCCCGCGGCGGCTGCCGCATGCTCGGCCGCGGCCTCGTCGCCAAAGTAGCGCAGCATGTATTCGCGCAGGCAGCCGGTGGTATTGCAGTAGCCCTCCATCTGGCTGAGCAG
>CABUZF010000089.1 GCA_902495985.1 uncultured Collinsella sp. | reverse complement strand
TCGGGCACGTAGTTCTCGCGGAACGACTTGAGGATGGACTTGAGCGCCTTCTTGCGGCCGCGGTTGACGCCGATCAGCGACAGCGAGCCGGCCAGGTCGTAGGAGAGCTCGGGCTTGACATCGAGCTTTGCCGTGAGTTGCGCCGCCGCGGGCGGAATGCGGCCGCCGGCAGCCAGCGCGTCAAAGCTCTCGAGCGTAAAGTAGCCGTGGACGTAGGTCTTTGCCTCGTTTGCCCAATCGACCAGCTGTTTGGCGGTCAGTCCCGCCGAACGCTGGCGCACGGCCTCGAGTGCCAAGAGCGCGCCGGTCGCACAGGGTAGAGCGTTGTCGACCACATAGAGCTCAAAGTTGGGATACTCGGCGCGCACGGCGTCCGCCGCCTGGCACGCGGAGTTGTAGCTCGACGACAGCGCCGAGGTAAAGCACAGGTAGACCGTGGGCGTGCCTTCTTTGGCACACTCGGTAAAGAACTCGATATAGCGACCGAGCGACACGGCGGAGGTAGACACGCGAGCGCCGGCGCGCATGCGGTCGTAGAACTCCTTAGGGCTCATGCTCGACCAGATATCGTCCGTGCGCTCCTCGCCATCGATGATAAAGGGGAAGCCCAAGATATCGACATCGAGGTTCGCGGCGACCTCGGGGCTAAAGTCGCAGCAGGTATCGACGACGATGCGGCAACGGTTCGAATGACCGGCGGATGCGGCCTTGTCCATCAAAGCGACTCCTTACGTAAAAAGGCGGCCACCCGCATGGGATGGCCGCCAACCGTTAACTCATGCAAGTTAACGTATTTTACTCGTCAAGTGTTTCGATGCGGGGCTTGATGATGCCATATCCACCATTCTTACGGTGATACACCACATTGATGAGACCGGTCGTCGCGTTCTCGAACACGTAGAAGTCGTGGCCGAGCAGATCGGTCTGCACCAGTGCCTGCTCCTCAGTCATCGGGGTGACATCGATGACCTTCTCGCGGACGAGCAGGTCGTCCTCCTCCTCGGGCAGCAGCAGGTCGGCCAGATCCTCGACGCGCTCGACCGGTGCGACATCCGCCGCGCTAGCACCGCCCTGGCGGTTGTCCACGACCTTGGTCTTGAACTTGCGCAGCTGGCGGGTGACCTTATCGGCGGAGAGGTCGATGGCGGCGTACATATCTGCACCGTGCTCGGCAACGCGAATCACCGAACCGCGGGCACGAACCGTAACCTCGACGATTGCCGGGTTGGGGTTCGAGGGGTTCTTCTCATAACGAAGTACGACGTCGACCGTCATGGGCTCGATATCGAAAACCTTGAGCGCTTCGCCGATCTTCTCATCCACATGCGCACGCAGAGCATCGGTTACCGTCGTTTTGCGTCCAGAAACCTTGATATCCATACGTGGCTCCAATCTGCCTCGGGGACTTACTGTACTGGCTATGTACCCATTGCCGTGCATTTAATCACGCGGATTCCCAAAGACCCGAATAACGATTGCTTGATACCGCATACCGAAGTCTCGCACTTTTCTGTGGCAAAGTGCGCTATGGGAGGGCGACGGCGACTTTGGTTTTGCACCTAAAAAATGTCTTTGACCTGCTGGTTTTATGGAAACGAAAAAGCCGGGCTCCCCTGTTGGGAAAGCCCGGCAATGCGTGTTGAAACCGTGAAGAGGCGTCTCTCCTAGCGCATAGGAGACGCCACCCCTAGCAATAACTAGCTATTGAGCTTGTTAATGTCGTCGTCGGTGATAGTGCCCTCCTGGCTGGACGATTTATCCTCGGAGGTTGTACCCTCGCTGTTCGAATCGGAGGATGCGGACTCACTGGATCCGGTGTCGGTCGACTGTACGTCGGCGCCCGAGACCGTCTTGGTGGTGAGGTCATAGGGCATCGTGCCGTACCAGACGGAGTGGACCGCCTCGAGCGTGCCATCGACCGTGATACCGTCGAGGGCATCGCTCACGGCACGGCATAGCTCATCGTTGGCCGCGAGGCCCGCGACGCCGAGCGTCGAGGGCGTCTCGAGCGCGCCGACGTAAGAGATCTGGCTCATCAGGCGCGCAAGGTAGCCGCCGGCCGTGGAGTCGCAAATCACGTAGTCGATCTCGCCGGACTCGAGCGCCTCAAAGCACTCGTTGATGTTGGAGAAGGTCTTTTGGTTGGCCGTAATGCTCTGCTTGGCAAGTGCTTCCTGCGAGGCCGAGGAGGTCTGAACGCCCAGGGTAGCGGCGTTAAGCGTTTCGGTAGAAACGCTCAGCGACTCGCCGTCGCTCGTCTTTCCGAACACTGCCGCAGCGTCGTACAGGCAAGTACCAAGCGCGCTGATGTCACCATCCGTGGAATTGATGTCACCAATGAAGATGTCGGCCTTTTTGTCACCAAGCGCGGAATCGGCCGAGGACGCATCGACAAAGGCAACCTTGAGACCCATGCGGCATGCGAGGGCACGAGCGGCATCGACCGCATAACCCGTGAGGTTTCCGTCGGCATCCTGCATGGCTTGCGGGGCATCGGACGTATCGAGAGCGACAGTCAGGGTTCCCGGCGTGACCAGGGCATCGTCCGATACCGTGGGGGCAACGGTCTCGCGCTCGATCTGGTCGATCGTGGGCGTCGTGAACGTGGACAGTGGATTGAACGCGCATCCACTCAGGCCCAAAACGGCAATGACCGCCACGGTCCCAGCACCCAACCGAGCCGCGTGCATCAAGCTGCCCCTCACCATGTCCACTACCCTGCCTTCTGTGTCGTATACGATCCGTGCGTTGCGCGGAATAACGGGTGTTCCCACCAGCTGACCTGGTATTTGACCCCACACTTGCGCACCGGGGCGTTTGCTCGGGAGGCCGCAGCCACCTTCACGACTGGCCCGCTCGCCCGCGAGGCGGTATTGCCCCAAAGAAAGTAGAACGGACGGTGCGGCTTACATCTAGGACGCGCCATGATCGCGCCGCGCGCACGCGGTCGCTTACGTGGATCCCTTTGACCGCGTCTGTCTTGGACTAGGATGGACATTTCGTCCGTCCGCAACCACAGCCTGGCAGGAACGTAGCGCATTATAGCTAAGTTCAAGCTATAGTTTAAGGTTAGGGACGTTATTCGCATCGCGAGCACAGATTTTGCAGGTCGGAGCGGACCATTCGTGCCCCAATGAAGCCCGGAGCTCCCCTACGGGGAGCTCCGGGGCACCCGTCTCAGGGTGCCGTGGCCAAAAAATAGCAAATATGAGTACTGTTACCAATTTAGTAGCAGACAATTTTGGCCTCTCGGACAGATTTTGCGCTCAGTGTCGCCAACCTGATGCTTAGTTATTCTACATTTGTTTATTATCTTCTTACTTTACGACGCCTCCGAGTCCTAAATTCCTTGATTTTGCTGTTACTGATTTAGTGACAGTACTCATATTTGCCATATTTTGGCCAGGGCATATGATTAACCCCCTATTTTCGAGGCGAATTAGACCGGCTTAAGCCCAAAACACGCCCGCAGCGTGTTAAGCAACGCCTCTTGCTTCTTCCTGCGGGCATCGACACGATTCCGGTACCGCTTTCGCATACGCTGGTGGATGCGCCATGCGAGCGCTTCCATCGCTTCCATGTCGCAGAGCATTTCGTTGTTGACCGTCGCGACCTCGATTCCCATAGTAATCAAGCCCGTGTTGCGTTTTTCATCATGGATACGTCCCCTCCGGGAGGAATGGCCCAGCTCACCGTTGTATTCCAGGTCAAACCGGGCTGCCTCCTGATACGCATCGCAAACTGCATGCGGCATCCCCGAGATTGCCTGCGCGCGGTCATCGAACTCGATCTTGCAGTCGGTCTTAAAGGGACCGCAGGCAAATCCGCCATAGGAAAACGGAAGCGAAAACATGGCAAGCATGATGCACTCCATGGGTGAGCGCAGGTTTTCCGACAGATAGGGACACAGGCGCAGCAGCTGTTTGGCCACATTCCCTTTGCATGCCGCAAGGTAATCTGCCAGGCGATCGGGCGTCAGCACCGGCTCGACTTCAAAGTAGCCCACGTCTGCCGGTTGGTCCTTGTCCTTTGCAAGTCTATTCGCAACAGGCGAGGTGTAGGGAGGCAGATACTTCCCGCGATCGCTCAGCGAAATCTTGGAACACAGTTCCTGGGCCAAGGCAAACGCCTGGATACTGCCGACCTCGCGAGCAACGGCAACACAAAGAGCCTCGGGAGATAGGCTGTACACCCCCGGTTCCACCTCTAGAATCGAGCCGGCAGGCAACCCGGAACACACGGACCAGCCCACGCCAGGCATGCGGCGGCGCTGCGCCGCAGATCCCACCAGCAAGCACAGATCTTCTTGCACCTCGCCGCTTTTGGCTCCAATTCGCACCAGGTCGGAAAGATAAATATCCTCGGTCGAAGGCGATGACGTGCACAGCACGCGGCGCTCCTCCTCGGGCTCAAGGTCCTTCCAGCCGATGTAGCCCATCTGCCGGCGCTCGGCTCGAATCATACGCAACGCCGAGGCGCCCGTCAGGATCACGGAAGCCGCTAGCTGCTCTTTTGTCGGCTTGTTGCGCTGTTTGACTGTTACCGCCACACGAATCACCCCTACCAAACGCGTGCGATAGCGAGGCCATCAACGGCCGCGGCACCGGCGCGCTTGAGTTCCGCCGAAGCCGCTGCCATCGTCGCACCCGTGGTGATAACGTCGTCGATAAGCAGCAGGCGGCGGCCCCGCACGTCCTCAACGGTCTCGTACATGCCTCGGGCGCGTTCACGGCGTTCTTCACGACCGAGTTCACGCTGGTCGCCATGACCGTATTTGACCAGGGCGTCCAGCAACGGAACACCCGACAGCTCGCAAAATGGGCGCGCGATGGCTTCCATATGATCGAAGCCGCGTCGCCGAAACGCCGCCGCCGTCGCGGGCACAAACACCACCGCATCGGCGCCGGACAACACACCGCCTAAGCGTTCGGGTGCCGCGACCTGGGCATGTAAGGCGGTGTCGTATAGCAGCTCTGCCAGATACGGCGCCAGGCGTCGCTCGCCCGCGTCTTTGTACGCTTTAATGATCCGCGGCAGCGGATGCGTGTAAACGGCACATGCCAGGCACCGGTCGAGAGCTTCGGCCATCGCCGAGGACGTACCCTCGACCGAGCACTCGGTGCACAGCAAGTCTCCAAACGGGGCGCCGCATCGGATGCAGCTATGCCGCGGGTCGATGAGCGCGAGCGCGGCCAGGCAGTCTTGGCAAATAAGCGCACCGGCGCGCTCGCAGCCGGCGCATCGCGTGGGCGACAACGCCTCAAGCGCCTCGTGCGCCGCCCGCTCGGCAAACGGTAGCAATTCGTCCGCAAACGGTAGGATGCCGGCACCTTGCAGGCATCCCAACACATTCAAATGTCTCTTCACGACACAACCCTCCCTACGCTCGGTCGCAGGGAGGGTCGTTGATTCAGCGCTATGGTACCCCGACGCGTTTGGGGTCAGGCAGGTTAAATCCGTTTGCGGGCGCTATTCGCCGGTGGGCGGTTGCGGTGCGGACGAGTTTTGGGTCGAGCCCTCGCCACCATCTTGACGCGGCTTGCGGGAACGACGACGGCGACGGCGCTTCTGGCCCTGGTCGGCCGAACCCTCGCCACCACGATCTTCGCGCGACTCGCGTTCGTCGCGAGCAGCGCCGCGCGCGGCCTTGGCAGCCGCCCCTCCGCCATCTCCAGGGCGACGGTGCGTGACCTTGACCTCGCCATCCGAGACCTGATCGGCCACGGAGGGCACCGAGGGCTTTTGCTGCGTGCCCG
>CABUZF010000088.1 GCA_902495985.1 uncultured Collinsella sp. | reverse complement strand
GACGTCGATCTCCTCGAACTCGGTGAAGTTGCCCTCCTCGTCCATGGAATCGTCGATCGGCTCCAGGCGGTAGACGTAGATCTTGCCGGTGGTGCGGTCGATGGTCACCTTGGCGCCCCACTCAAGATGCAGAATCTCGGCATAGCTCTTGGCGAGCGACTGCTCCAGGCGGTCGATCAGGTAGAGCTGGTCGATGTGCTTCTCCTGGCAAAGCTCCATCAGGGCGGACATCATGTCGGATGCTGCCATCTTACTTTCCTTCCTTCGCGGGCTTGAAGTCGTAGGTGGGCTTCAATTTGCACTTTTTAACATCAGAGAAATCGAGGGTAACGGACTCGCCGTCCTCGAGCTCGAGGGTCACGTCGGCCTCGGTGGCGGCGGCAATCTTGCCGGCGTACTTGCGACGGCCCTCGGTGGCGGTGGAGGTGAGCTCGCAGTTCTCGCCCACAAAGCGGGCAAAGTCACTCGGGCGGCGCAGCGGGCGCGCCATACCCGGGCTCGACACCTCGAGCGTATAGCTCGAAGAGATGGGGTCGAGCTCCTCAATCACATCGCCGACCCACTTGGTGTTGGCCGTGACGTCGTTGAGCGACAGGCTCTGACCCTCGGCACCCTCGATACGCACGCGCACGCAGGGGGCCTTGGTGGCACCCACGAGCTCGACGTCGACGATGTCGATATCGTGCTGGGGAGCGACGGCCTCGAGCGCGTCGATGATCGCCTGCTCGGTCTTGGTCTTGACCATTGCGGCACCTCCATCCATACAAAAAAGAAGCGGGGCCGAAACCCCACTTCTTTCAATTACAACTTCATTTGCAAGCAAACTATACCAATAGCTGCGGAAACGTGCAAGCACAGTACGAATCTGCAGGTCAGCGTGCGCACAGCTTCTCCACAAGAATAGGACAATTGGCCGAAGGCAACTAGGCAGATACATGCAAAACGAGGGACGACCCAACCGGATCGCCCCTCGTTTGTTGCATGTCAGCTATGCGCGCAGCGCTTACTTGACCACCAGGTTGACCAGCTTGCCGGGCACGCAGATGGCCTTGACGACAGTCTTGCCCTCGGTCCACTTAGCGACAGCGGCCTCGGCGGCAGCCTGCATTTCCTCGTTGGAGGCATCGCGGGCCACGTCGACGCGGCCGCGGACCTTGCCGAGCACCTGGACCACGATCTGCACCGTGTCCTCAACGGACTCGGCCAGGTCGAACTCGGGCCAGGCGGCGGTGTAGGCGTTGCCCTCGCAGCCGAGCGCCTCGTGCCACAGCTCGTCGGCCCAGAACGGGCAGATGGGCGCAAGGACGCTCACGATGTCCTTGGCCACGCCGTAGCACAGGGGCTTGTCGCGCTCAGCGCCCTCGGTGGCGTTGAGGTAGGCGCTCGCCGCGTTGACGAGCTCCATGACGGCCGAGATGGCGGTGTTGAACTGGCCGCGATCGAAGTCCTCGGTGCACTTGGCGATGGTGCGGTGACGCTCGCGATAGAGCTTCATCGCGACCTCGTCGAGCGCGGACTTGTCGAAGGCCACGTTGGCGTCGCCGGACTGGACGAGCTGCCAAACGATACGCCAGGCGCGCTTGATGAAGCGGTTGGCGCCCTCAACGGCCTTGGGATCCCAGTCGAAGTCCTTCTCGGGCGGGGCGATAAACAGGATCGCCAAACGCATGGTGTCGGCACCGTAGGGCTCGATAACCGAGCTCGGGGGCACGACGTTGCCCTTGGACTTGGACATGGTGTCGCCGTTCTCGTCCTTGACCATGCCCTGGCACAGCAGGTTGGTGAAGGGCTCGTCCACACTCAGCAGACCCAGGTCGCGCAGTGCCTTGGTAAAGAAACGGCTGTAGAGCAGGTGCAGAATGGCGTGCTCGATGCCGCCGATGTAGTTATCGACGGGCATCCAACGATCGGCGGCCTCGCGGGAGAAGGGCAGCTCGGTGTTATGCGGATCGGTATAGCGCAGGTAGTACCAGCTGGAGCAGGTAAAGGTGTCCATGGTATCGGTCTCGCGCTTGGCCGGGCGACCGCAGACCGGGCAGGTGGTCTCGTAGAACTCCTTGCACTCGGCGAGGGTCTCGCCGGCGCCCAGGTCCAGGTTCTCGGGCAGCGTCACCGGCAGCTGATCCTCGGGCACGGGCACGATGCCGCAGTGCTCGCAGTGGATGGCCGGGATGGGGTTGCCCCAATAGCGCTGGCGACTGATGAGCCAGTCGCGCAAGCGGAACTCGACCTTGCGACGGCCGCAGCCCATGGCCTCGAGATCGGCCACGATGGCAGCCTCACCCTCGGAGTGCTTACCGCCGCGCATGCCAGTGTACTTGCCGGACTGGACGAGCGTGCCCTCGGCAGCGTGAGCGCAATCCCAGTCGACGGTCTCGGCATGGAAGGTATCGATGCTCTCGCCGCTGGCCTCGACGGCAGCGCGATCGTCATCGTCCAGGATGATCGGCACGATCGGCAGGTCGTACTTACGGGCAAACTCAAAGTCGCGCTGGTCGCCGCAGGGAACGGCCATGACGGCACCGGTACCGTAGTCGGCAACGACATAATCGGCAACCCAAACGGGGACCTTCTCGCCGTTGACGGGGTTTACCACATAGCGGCCCGTGAAGGCACCGTGCTTCTCGAGGGTGCCCTGGGCACGCTCGACGGCAGAGATATGCTTGGAGTCCTCGACGATCTTGGTGACGGCCTCCTCGTACTCCGTGCCCTCGACGAGCTCGTGCAAGCCGGCGTACTCGGGAGCCAGGACAAAGAAGGAAACACCAAAGAGCGTATCGGCACGCGTGGTGAAGACGGTGATCTTGCCCTCGTCGCCCTCGATGGGCTCGCCATCCTGGTCGCACAGGGTAAAGTCGACCTCGGCGCCCTCGGAGCGACCGATCCAGTTGGCCTGCATCTGCTTGACGCGCTCGGGCCAGCCGGGGAGCTTCTCCAGGTCGTCGAGCAGCTCCTGAGAGTACTCGGTAATCTTGTAGTACCACTGCTCCAGGTCGCGCTTCTCGGGCTCGGTGCCGCAGCGCCAGCACTTACCCTCGGTAACCTGCTCGTTGGCCAGAACGGTCTTGCAGGTGGGGCACCAGTTGACCGGGTTCTTCTTACGGTAGACCAGGCCCTTTTCCCACATCTTCTCAAAGATCCACTGGCCCCAGCGGTAGTAGTCGGGGCTGCAGGTCTTGACCATGCGATCCAGATCGTAGGAGAAGCCCATGCGCTTCATCGTGGCGAGCGCCTGGTCCATGTTCTTATACGTCCAGGCGGCAGCCTGTGTGTTGTGCTTGATGGCAGCGTTCTCGGCGGGCAGGCCAAAGGCGTCAAAGCCGATGGGGTGCAGCACGTCGTAGCCGCGCATGCGGGCCTGACGGGCCATGGCATCGCCGATGGTATAGTTGCGAGCGTGGCCCATGTGCAGGTCGCCCGACGGATACGGGAACATCTCGAGCACATACTTCTTGGGCTTGCTGTCGTCGGTGTCGACGGCAAAGAGGTTGGAGTCCTCCCAGGCCTTCATCCATCTGGACTCAATGGCCTGCGCGTCGTAGGCAGGGATCTCGTCCTTATGATCTGTGCAATCGCACATATCAGCTCCTTTGTTATCTCGGTTGGGGCGGGGCGTTATTACCTTTACTCGCTGCTGCGGACAGTCCTGCTCGCACGAAGAGCACATTAAGTGCTCTTCGGCTCGTGCGAAACTCGCGACAAACATAACCAAGCCCCACCGGGCAACCTACCAACCAGATTCTTTTCAGCCCAGGCCCCTGTGTACCGCGCGTCGAAGATCTTCAAATTCAACTAGCTGACAATCGATTCTTATAGCAGAGGCCCCTTGGCCTTTAGTTTGATACAAGTTCCGCACGAGCCGGAAAGCACTTAATGTGCTTTCCGTGCGAGCAGGACTGTTCGCAGTAGCAAACTAAAGGCCAAGGGGCCCAGTCAACCTATCAGCAGCGATTACTCGGCAGCTAGTTGAATTTGAAGATCTTTGAGGCAAGACGGTATAGGCCGAGTGTGGTTTTGTCTCCGGCCCGTCCGCGCAGATTGGTGAAGAACCCGACCACGCCGTAGCGGGCACGACGATACATGCGCTCGTCGTAGGCCTTCAAATCATTCCACAGCGTCTTTAGGCGCTCGTCGGCGCAATCTTCCTCGGAAAGCTTGGTAAGCACCGAGCAGATCGCCATCATCATGGTGAAGTAGCCCATCATGTACGAACGCAGGCGCGACGACTCAACATCGCTGTACAGGTGGTACGACTCCATCATGATACGCGTAACACGGAACTGCTGGTCCAGACGCTTGACCATCGTTGCCTCGTTGACGCTCTGACCTTCGCGGCCGATAAAGTAGCGGTAGAGGTCGATGTCGGCGTAGTACATGGTCTTGCAACGCGGCAGCGGCACGTAGGCGTAGATGTTGTCTACATAGAACGTGTGCGGCGGCATGGGAAGGTTGGACTCGCGCAGCACATCCGTGCGATAGCACAGGCTGTGCATGAGTAGGTTCTGGTCCAGGCGGAAATGACCGATCTGATCCCAGGAAAAGATCTTTTTGCGCGGCAGGGCAAATTTGTAGCCAATAGCGGTATGCGTGCCCTCGTAAACCTTCTCGTACACGTAGTTCGAGATAAACAGGTCAACGCGCTGATCGCGCTCTTCAAAGCCACGCAGAATCGACAGCATAGTCGAAAGAGCCGCAGCGTCGAGCCAGTCATCCGAGTCGACAACCTTGTAGTAGGTGCCCTGCGCCTCGCGCAGACCCGAAAGGACGGCAATACCGTGACCGCCATTCTCCTGGTGCACCGCGCGGATGATTCCAGGATAACGGGCCTCCCACTCGTCGGCCTTGGCGGCCGTCTCGTCCTTGGAGCCGTCGTCCACCACGATAATCTCGATATCGGTGGCGTAATTGCTCCCCTCCAAGATGGAGGTGATGCAATGGTCCATGTCCTTGGCGGCGTTATACGAGGGAATACCGAATGTTATGACTTTATGCATGGCAGGCGATAATCTCATCCGAAAGATCGAGGGCGGAATTGGTCACAGCGTCCATATCGTAGTAACGATACTCGGCCAGACGACCCACCGGGTGGAAGTTCGTCAGGTTCTGGACGCGCTCAAGATAGCGCTCATAGAGCTCGCGGTTCTCGGGCTCCAGAATGGCGTAATAGGGCGTCTCGCCCGAGCCGGGCGTATAGGCCTTGGAATACTCCTTCATGATGGTGGTCTTGCCGGGCAGGACCTGACCAGTCATGTTCTTGAACTCGGTGATACGCGTGTAATCCTCGCTCGTGGTGTAATTGACGGTGCCCACGGGCTGGAACTGGTCCATATCGAGCGTCTCGAACTTCATGTCGAGCGTACGGTACGGTAGAGCGCCCAGGTCGAGGTTGAACAGCTCGTCAAGCGGACCGGTGTAGACGATCTCGCCGCCATAGACCTTACCGTCGATCTTGACGGTGGTCTCGTCGATCTCGAAGAGGTCGCGGGCGTCCACGTCGCAGAACACATCAATCAGATCGTGGTCGAGCATGTGCTCGAACAGCGCGGTATAGCCGTCCTGCGGCATGCCCTGGAAGGGAGCCTGCGGAAAGTAGCGGTCATCGTCGCCCACAAAGACGGGAACGCGGCCGGTGATCGAGGGATCGATCTGGTCGGGCGTCTGACCCCACTGCTTCATGGTGTAATACAAAAAGACGTTCTCGTAGACGTAATCGGCGACCTCGGCAAGATCCGGGTCGTTCTTCTTGCGCAGCTCCAT
>CABUZF010000087.1 GCA_902495985.1 uncultured Collinsella sp. | reverse complement strand
GTCCTGCTCCCAGAGCTCCTCGAGGGAGCGGGCAAAGCCGCCGCGGTTGCCAAGTCCGGTAAGCTGGTCGGTAAAGGCGGTCCTAATCAGATCATCCTGACGCTCGAGAAGGTCGCGGACGGTCTTTTCGAGCGTTTCGGTGTAATTGCTGACAGTATCCATGTTCTAAGCGGCTTTCTTAGGTCGGGGCGGATTGCGTCGGGCGAGCTCGTTGTGTACACGCGTCGTTACTCGGCGTCTTGCGTGTATCCAGGCCCCCGTCTTGCTGCGTTGTTGGGTTAATTTGCCGACGAATGTTCGCTGTTGATAACTGCTGAGTAGCATAAACAGCAGTGCACAATTATAGATGGGTGCACATGCTGCGGGCGGCTATTATTCGACAAGCGGTAGCGCGACGATGCGATGCTTGATAAAAATGCGGCTGAGACGATATATGTTGACGGGTATACTTGTCCCGGTTAAAAACGCAGGAACGGAGATGGTCGCATGGCACAGTCAAATATGACGCGCACGGTGGGGCTGGCGCTCGAGGGAGGCGGCTACCGCGGTATGTATACGGCGGGCGTGCTCGACGTTTGGATGGAGCACGGTTTGACCTGCGACCATATGGTGGGTGTCTCGGCGGGCGCGGCGTTTGGCTACAACTTTAAATCGCGGCAGATTGGGCGCGCCATTCGCTACAACAAGGCCTATTGCGCCGACAAGCGCTATGCGAGCGTGACCAGCTGGCTGCGGACTGGCGACATGTTCAATGCCGATTTTGCCTATCATGAGGTGCCCATCGAGCGCGATCCCATCGACTTGGAGGCATATCGCGCCTGCCCCATGCGGTTTACGTGCGTGTGTACCGATATCGAGACGGGCAAGGCCGTCTATCACGACCTGCCTTATGGCGATGAGCGCGATATCGAGTGGATCCGGGCGTCGTCGGCTATTCCTGTGGCGACGCGTCCCGTTGCTATTGACGGACATAAGTATCTGGATGGTGGCGTGGCTGATTCAATTCCCAGTGCTTGGCTGTTTGCACAGGGGTACGACCGCAATATCGTGGTACTCACGCAGCCGGCGGGCTTTGTGAAGCAGCCCAACAGCGTGATGCCCATGCTGCGGCGCGTGTTCCGTCACTACCCGGAGTTTGTCGCAGCGCTTGAGCATCGGCATGAGGTCTACAATGCCACGCTCGATGACTTAGCACGTCGCGAGGCTGCCGGCGAGGTCTTTGTGGTGCGGCCGAGCGAATCGGTGAAGGTACCGTCGCTGTGCCGTGAACCGGATGAGCTCGAGCGCATCTATCAGATCGGTCGTCGAGATGCGGAGGCGACCTTGCCGGCGTTGGAAGCGTATCTGGCGGGGTAGAGCAAGCTGCCGTGGCCTCGGCGGAAAGCGCATCCCAGAATGGAGGTCCAAACTGGGATGCGCTTTCCATTGCTAAAGATGTGAGGCTGCGGATCAGCTGCTCGGCTTATGCCTCTGCTTGCTGCCAGGTGTCGACGAGCTCCTTGGCTGCGGCGTGGGGGTCGTCGGCACTGCAGACGGCGCTCACCACAAAGAAGCCATCGACGCCGGTTGCCTTAAGCTGCGGCAAGTCGGCCGTCTTGACGCCGCCGCCCACCACGATGGGCACGGGGCTTGCCGCGTGGAGTGCGGCCAGGTCCTCAAAGCTCTTGGTGATGATAGAGCCGTCGGCCGCGCGTCCGCAGTCGCGCTTGGTCTCGGTCTCGTGGAGTGGGCCGATGCCCAGGTAATCGACCAGGCTCATGTCGGCGGTCTTGACGTACTCGAGCATTTCCTCGCAACGGGCCGAAAGACCCACGATGGCGTCGGGGCCCAGCAGCTTGCGGCAGACCTCGACGGGAATGTCGCTCTGACCCACATGCACGCCGTCGACGGCAATGCCCTGCTCGCGTGCAGCAAGCACGCAGTCCAGGCGGTCGTCGATGAGCAGGGCGACCTGACCGGTCTTGCCGGCCTGCGCGATTGCCTGTGCGGCGTCGCCGGTCAGCGCGATGATCTCGCGGGCGCTTGCCACCTTGGAGCGCACCTGGATGCAGGTAAAGCCGGCGTCGAGCGCCTGGGCCACCACATCGCCCACGGGACGCCCCAGCGTGTTTTCGGGGCCGAGTACCAGATAGGCCGAGATATCAAGGTTGTCGCGGATGCTCATCGTGCTTCCTCCTGCTTTTTGATCTGCGCTTCCATGCGCTCGAGCTTGCCGGTCATGGTGTCAGTAAATCCGGGCCGAATATCGGCTTTGAGCACGACTTCGGTGCGGATGCCTTTGTTCGCCAACACAAAGGTTGCGTCGCGCACGACCTGCATGACCTCGTCCCAGTCGCCCTCGATTTCGGTGAACATCGAGGTGGTGCGGTTGGGAAGGCCGCTCTCGCGAATGACGCGCACGACCTCGGCGACCTCGGCGGACAGCTCATCGCCGGTGCCGCATGGGGCGATGGCCACGGCGACGAGTGTGTTCATGCCGGTATTGGTTGTGGGCTCGGACATGGCTTATGCCTCCTCGAGCTCGAGTCGGTTATCGGCGATGTCCTGGGCGGTCGCGCGGTAGAGCTCGTCGATAAAGGCGACCTTAAAGCTTGCCGGGGCATCGGCGACGGCGGCGGCACGCGTGCCGGCAACGTTGTAGACGGCGGTGCCGCAGACGGCTGCCGTAAACGGGTCGGCGGCGCAGGCGTACACGGCCAGCACGCCGCCCTGCGAGCAGCCGCAGCCGGTGATCTTGGACATGAGCGGGCTGCCGCCGTGGGACTTGGCCACGGTCGTGCCGTCGGTAATCAGGTCGACTTCGCCCGAGACGACCACGGCGCCGCCGGTGTAGCGGGCGAGCGCCACGGCGGCATCGCGGGCGGCGTCGACCGTGTCGGTGGTATCGACGCCGCGTACGCGGCTCAGATCGGCCGCCTCGCCCTCAAGACCCCACAGGCCGGCGAGCGCAATGATCTCGGAGGCATTGCCGCGCACGATGGCGGGCTTGTACTGCTTGAGCTCGTTTACCAGCTGGGTGCGCAGGCTACCGATGCCCAGGCCCACCGGATCGAGCACCCAGGGCTTGCCGGCGTCGTGTGCCGCCTTGGCCGCTCGGGGAATCGTCTGCTCGTAGATGGGGAAGAGCGTGCCCATATTGAGATAGATGGCGCCGCCGCCGGCAACGAGTGCCTCGCCTTCGTCGGGCAGATAGACCATGGCGGCCGATCCGCCCACGGCGAGCTGTGCGTTGGCGACAAAGTCGATCGTCACCGTGTTGGTGATGGAGCCGGCCATCGGATTGGTGGCGCGAATCTCCTCCACGGCCTTGACCATATGCTGCTTAAGCTGTTCCGAATCAATCACTGCACATGCCTCCCTGGCATAGAAAAGGGGCGCTGTGCATAGACAGCGCCCCTGTAAAGGCGGCATGCTCCCTACGCCAGCATTAACTGACAGGTTCAAAGGATTGGGCCCCATGCCCTCTCAGCCTTGTGGTTTGCACCGCCGGCACTCCCGCATCGAATCTGTTGTTCCCTATACTAGCGCACCTGCCAAAAAGGGACAGGTTTATTTTGGCAGGTCGTTACAATAGGTAGGACCGATACGAATGGGGCCTTATGATTAAACTTGTGCTGACCGATATGGACGATACGCTGATTCCAGCCGGGCATGACGGCGCCAGCGACTACGCCATCGAGGGCATTCATGCCATGCAGGCGGCGGGTCTGCACTTTGGTCCGGTTTCGGGCCGTCAGCCGTCCGCGATGGGCTGGATGTTCCGCAATTGCGTCGAGTGCTTCTCGACCGGCGCGTTCTGCAACGGCCAGGTCATGTTTGTGGACGGTGAGGCGGTAGCCTCGCATGCGACCGACAACGCCGCCCTTATGCGCTTGGCTGACTACTTGGAGCAAGAGACCGATGATACGTATCTGAAGGTCTACAGCTTGGGTGATGATTTTTGGGACAACGATGCCTATTGCGTGACGAGCGATCCCGAGCGCGTGCGCCGCGCCATGGAGTCGGGCGGCAACGCGTGGCTCAAGGGCGAAGAGGCCCCGTGCCGTCCTGTTGTCGATGATGCCCCGGTATACAAGGCGAATATCTGGAGCGCCCGCTCGCGCGAAGAGCTCACTGAGCTGCGCGAGCACATTGCCGCCGAGGTGCCGGAGCTCTCGCTTGTGTTTCCCAACAACCGAGTGCGCCTGCTCGACATTCTTCCAGCAGGTTGGGACAAGGGTTGCGCTGCGCTGGAGCTGGCGCGCGCTTTGGACCTGACGCCCGACGAGGTGGCCGTATTTGGCGATTCCGATAACGACCTGCCCATGATCGATGCTGTTCCCAACTCCGTTGCAGTCGCCAATGCCAACGAGGCTGTCACGGCTGCCGCGCGCTGGCATATCGGCGCTGCGACAGACGATGCGGTTGCCGGGGCTCTGCATCAGATTGCCGCCTGCGCCGCGACGGGGGAGATGCCGCCGTTTATGCGTCAGATGGATGCGACGGGTTTCGACGTCATGAACGTCTAGGGAGGCCATCATGAAGCTCCAGCAGCTCAGATATGTCGTCAAAGTTGCCGAATGCGGCAGCATCACCGAGGCCTCGCGCCGGCTCTTTGTGTCGCAGCCTTCGATTACCGCATCGATTCGCGATCTCGAAAACGAGATGGGCGTGCACATCTTTGAGCGCACTAACAAGGGCGTCGTTGTGTCCGAGGAAGGTGAGACCTTCTTGGGCTATGCGCGCCAGGTACTCGACCAGGCCGACCTGCTCGAGGGCAAGTACAAGGGCGCATCCGAGCAGGTGCCGCACTTTAGTGTGAGCTGCCAGCATTATTCCTTTGCCGTTAACGCGTTTGTTGACGTGATTCGCGAGTTCGATGCCGCGCGTTACGACTTTACCCTGCGCGAGGAGCAAACCCACGAGATTATCGAGGACGTCGCGCACATGAAAAGCGAGCTCGGCATCCTGTATCTGTCGGAGCACAATCGCGAGGTCATCGAGCGCATGCTGGCGGCCAACGAGCTCGTGTTCGAAGGGCTCTTCTGCGCCACGCCACACGTCTTTGTGTGTGCAGACCATCCGCTGGCTGGCCGCTCCAGCGTGACGCTCGAGGACTTGGAAGACTACCCGTTTTTGTCCTATGAGCAGGGCAGCTATAACTCGTTCTACTATTCTGAGGAGCTGACCTCGACCTTTGAGCGCCGCAAGAATATCCGCGTGCGTGACCGTGCGACGTTGTTCAACCTGGTCATGGGCCTCAACGGCTACACGGTATGCTCAGGCGTGATCAGTCACGAGCTCAACGGGCCCGGCATCATCTCGATTCCGCTCGATGTAGACGAGTACATGGAGATCGGCATCATCACGCGCAAGAACACGACGCTTACGCGCTACGGCCAAGCCTATATCGACGTGATTCGTCAGCACATATAGACTGCTGCATTCTGCACGGGTCAAATCTCTTTATGGCAGTCCAAACTGATATAGGAAGCATCTATATCAAACTGTTATAAACGTATATTTTGCGATGGCCATATGAGCGCTCATACTCTGTCCCAGTAAAGCAACCAATGCAAAGGGAGATATCTATGAGTGCTTTAACCACGCTGAACGCGCCGTTTCGCGCCGATATCGTCGGCAGCTTTCTTCGTCCACAGGCCGTAAAGGACGCCCGTGTCGCCTATGCTGCGGGCACACTCGACGCCGCCGGCCTTAAGGCCGTCGAGGATGAGGCCATTCGCGACCTGGTGGACAAGCAAAAGTCCGCTGGCCTGCAGGTGATTACCGATGGCGAGTTTCGCCGCAGTTACTGGCACCTCGACTTTATGTGGGGGCTCAACGGCATTG
>CABUZF010000086.1 GCA_902495985.1 uncultured Collinsella sp. | reverse complement strand
CCTGTTCAACCTGTGCATCCTGGGCGTGTTCCTGATCGTGGCGCTCTTTATCGGTCTGCAGCTGCGCCCGTTGCTGCTCAACCTCAATCTGCTCTTTGATAAGCAGCTTTCCACGACGGGCCTCATGATCTGCGAGTCCAACGACCTGCCGCGCCAGCGCTATTCGCTGCGCACGGCCATGCGCGTCATGCTCGATTCGGATTCGTACCGTCGCGAGCTGCTCGATCATGCCGTGGCGTTTGAGCATCGCTACCCGTACTACATCAAGGGCGGTTTTGCCGCCGTGGTAGGCGTCCAGGTCCTGCTCTTTGTACTTTCGACGGTGCTCGATATCGACAATAACGGCAAGATCATCCTGCTTGTTATCTGGATCATTTCGGTCATCGCCATCTGTGGCTGGCTCATCAACATCGAGTACATCCGTGCGAGCCTCAATACCCAGATGCGTATCTCGGCGCTTTCGGATGAGGACCTGCGTCGCGAGATGCGCGAGCACACGGCCGCCATTCCTGCTGCCCGTCGCATGTTTGGTCTCAACGCCAGCGAGCGGGGCACCAAGGACAGCGAACAGCCCACGAGCCGTCTGCCGCATACCGGTGCGCATCGTAAAGCTCATGATGCCGACGGCGTTGACAACGTAAACGGAAACGACGGGGACACCACCCCGCTTGGCAAGCACTCCAAAGGAGGTGAGGCATAAATGAAAAACATCCTGCACCTGTTTAAGCGCGATGTCCAAAACGTGTCTCGCTCCGTGATTGGCTTGATTGTCGTGATGGGTCTCATTATCGTGCCGTGCCTGTACGCGTGGTTTAACATCGCCGGAAGCTGGGATCCGTATGGCAACACCGGCAATCTCAAGATCGCCGTGGTCAACACCGACGAGGGCTACGAGAGCGATCTGATTCCCGTCGAGGTCAACGTGGGCGAAAACGTAACCTCCACCCTGCGCGGCAACGAGAACTTCGACTGGGTCGTCCTCAACGACCGCGATAAGGCGATTGAGGGCGTTAAGTCGGGCGCGTACTACGCTGCCGTCGTTATCCCTAAAACGTTTAGCGCCGACATGATGACGCTTTTCTCGACCGAGGTGAAGCACGCCGATATCGAGTTCTATGAGAATCAGAAGGCCAACGCCATCGCGCAGATCGTGACTGAAAAGGGTTCGAGCGCCGTCCAGAGTCAGGTCAACGAGACCTTTACCAAGACCATCACGACCATCGGCCTTAAGACCGTGTCCAGCCTGCTCGACTATATGAGCACCGACCAGGTGAGCAACTTTATCGCCAATCTGTCCTCGACGCTGGGCGATTCGGTCCAGGACCTGCAGGACGTTCAGGCCAGTGCAACGTCGCTTGCGGGCATTTTGAGTTCTACGTCCGATTCACTGACATCGGCGGGCGGCATGCTCAAACAGTCCGGATCGACCGAGGAGTCGGTGAAGCAGCTCATGCAGCATGCCGAGAGCGGTATTGCCGATTCCGAGCAAGCGCTCAAGTCCGCCAGCGATGCAATCGATGCCGCTATTGATGGGAGCGCAGGTTCGTTCGATAACGTTTCTACCGAGCTCGCAAAGGCATTCGACGCTGCAAACCTGCATGTCAATCTTACGGTGCGTCAGCTCAACGATGGCGCAGCGTCACTCAAGAACCGTGCCGACGAGATTGATGCCACGGCGAATGAGCTCCGTAGTCTTGCTGGCCAGGTGAGTAACGATAAGCTCAAGGCAGGGCTTGAGGACGCGGCTGCTGAGCTTGACAAAACCGCGGCGGAGTACCGCAACAATGCCAATGAGCTGACGAACATCGCGACGTCGCTCACGAACAGCATGGCCGAGGTCAACAGCTCGCGTGCCGAGGTCGACCAGGCCATCGCCGATGCCAAGGCGGGTATCTCGGGTGCCAAGTCCGACTACGATTCTACGTTCTCGGTTAAGGCCAAGGAGCTCAAGAAGACCATTTCGGGCGTTCTGGATTCCCTGAACGGTATCTCGGGTGACCTAGATAGCGCCGTGAGCGGTCTGACCGACGCCTCTGGTTCGCTCGCGAAGGGTCTCTCCAAGGCTGCAAGGCTCGTCAACAAGGCTTCCGATCAGCTGGGTGAGGCATCGGACAAGATTAGCGCGTTCAAGGACGAGCTCGACGGTGCCCTTATGTCGGACGATCTGGCCACGATCAAGACGATGATCGGCAACGACCCCGATGGCCTCGCCGTGTCGCTTTCCGGCCCCGTTGCGCTCGATCGCAAGCCGGTCTATCCGATCCGCAACTACGGCTCGGCCATGGCGCCGTTCTACACGATTTTGTCGCTGTGGGTGGGCTCGATTGTTCTGGCGGCCATGATGAAGGTCTCGGTTGACGATGAGCTCATCAACGAACTCATCCCCGTGCGCCTGCACGAGATCTACCTGGGCCGTTATCTGTTCTTTGGCGGTCTGGCCTTGCTGCAGGCAACGCTCGTGTGCGCGGGCGACATTCTGTTCTTTGGCATCCAGTGCGACAACCCCCTGCAGTTTGTGCTTGCCGGCTGGGTCGCGAGCCTCGTGTTCTCCAATATCGTCTACACGCTCACGGTTTCGTTTGGAGATATCGGCAAGGCCCTCGCCGTCGTGCTGCTGGTCATGCAGGTCGGCGGTTCGGGCGGTACGTTCCCCATCGAGATGACCGGTCCCGTGTTCCAGGCGATCTATCCGTTCCTGCCGTTTACCCACGGCATCAACGCCATGCACGCCGCCATGGCCGGTGCCTACCATATGGAGTACTGGATTGAGCTGGGTATCTTGGCGAGCTACCTGATTCCGTCGCTGGCCCTGGGCGTCGTCTTCCGCCGCCCGGTTATCAAAGCCAACGACTGGATCATCGAAAAGCTGGAGTCAACCAAATTGATTTAATGCAGCGACGTAAACGCCGTCGGAACATCGAGGCCTTCCAACCCGATGCTTTAGCGTAGTGAATTGCACGGGTTGCTTGGTTGTTGTTACAGTAGCGGGGCGTGCCGGGGGTCCGGTGCGCTCCGTTTTTATTTGACCATGAGGCGGCACGCAGCCATATGCGTGCGGACACCACGCCCAGATTGAGTGCGAGGATGTTCCATGGCCCAATACGCTGCCAACGAAATCGAAAACTTGCCCGATAGCCCTGTAGCCCGTGAAGACCTGGGCGCGGGCGGCACCTTCCGCGGCGCCGGCGCACGCTCTCCGCTGTTCTGGAAGGTTCTGCTCCTTTCGGTGGCGGTCATCTGGGGCTACTCCTTTACCACTATGAAGGACGCACTCGGCACCATTCCGGTGTTCGCGCTGCTCTATGTACGTTTTCTGCCCGCAGCGTTGGTCATGTTTGCCGTCTTCCACAAGCGCATCATCGCGCACCTCAACGCTCGCAACCTGATCGTTGGCCTGAGTATGGGCGTGCTCATGTGGGCGGCCTATGCGTTGCAGACGGTCGGTCTGGCACATACTACGGCGGGCAAGAATGCTTTTTTGACGGGCACGTATTGCATCCTTGTGCCGTTCGCGAGCTATTTCCTGAGCGGCGAAAAGCTCACGCGCTACAACTTGGGTGCCGCGCTGCTGTGCCTAGCGGGCATTGGCCTCGTCGCACTCGATAGCGTTGAATTCAACATTGGTGACGCCATTACGCTGGCGGGTGCGGCCTTTTTCGCCATCCAGATGGCGGTGACTGCCAAGTACGGTCGCAAAATGGACATCAACGTCATCACGTTTTGGATGTTTGTGGGCAACGGCGTGCTGAGCCTGGCAACGTCGCTGCTATTCGAGACCCAAGCGCCTCTGTCCGTGTGGACGCCGAGCTTTATCAGTGCGATGGCGTTTCTCTCGGTGGGCTGCACATGCGCGGCTCTGCTCATCCAAAACGTCGGCCTGGCGCATGTTCCGGCCTCGACGGGCTCGCTGCTCCTTTCGATGGAGTCGCCCTCGGGTGTGCTGTTCTCGGTGCTGTTGATGGGGGAGGCGCTCACCTCGCGCCTGCTCGCCGGCTTCGCGCTCATCTTCCTGTCGATTATCTTGAGCGAGACTCACTTCGATTTTTTGCGTCGAAAGCCGCGCCCGCAATTGTAAACAACTTGTTGCGCCGCCCTCCCGGGGCGGCATTTTTTATGCCTCGCCCTTAAAGTAGTACCTTGCACTTTACGCTATCAAAGTGCTTGCTGCAAAAACGATACTGGAGGGCATCTATGGCACCAGCTTTGTCCGATCTTCAACCGCAATCAGCGCCCAAGGCCACCGCAGCGGCGCAGACCGCTATCGGTGACGGTCTTGTTGCAGAAGCTCAGGCATTTGCCGATGAGCTCGCTGCGTGGCGACACGATCTACACCAGATGCCCGAGCTCGGTAACAATCTTCCGCAGACGTCTGCCTATATCCAGGCACGTCTGGACGAGATGGACATCCCCCATACCACGCTCGTCGACGGTTCCTGCGTCGTTGGCCTGATCGGTGCCGGTGCGGCCGCGGCCGCTCAGGGCAATGGCACGTGCAAGGACGAGCAGGCCGGAACGGTCGTCATGCTCCGAGGCGATATGGATGCCCTGCCCGTTGTCGAGGAATCCGGCGAGCCCTTTGCATCCACCAATGGTTGCATGCATGCTTGCGGTCACGATATGCACGCGACGGCGCTGCTTGGTGCGGCGCGCCTGCTCAAGGCCCGCGAGGCCGAGCTTGTGGAGGCCAGCGCCACCGTCAAACTGCTGTTCCAGCCGGGCGAGGAGACCTTTGAGGGAGCACGCGCTGCCATCGCCGACGGCCTGCTGCAGAACCCGCGCCCTCAGGCGGCCTTTGCTATGCATGTCAACAGCCAGTCGCCGCTTGGCCTGGTACTCTACGGCAGTCCGGCGCTTTCGGGCGTGTACGGTTTTCGCATTACGCTGCAGGGCAAGGGCGGCCATGGCTCGAGCCCCGAGATCTGCATCGATCCCATCACGGCCGGCGTCCATGTGCACCTGGCGCTCCAGGAGCTTATCTCCCGTGAGGTGCCGGCGGCCAAGGAAGTCGCACTTACCGTTGGCAAGTTTGCCGGTGGCTTGGCGGCCAACGTCATCCCCGACACCTGTGTGCTCGAGGGAACGCTGCGCGGCTTTGATGTTGAGCTCATGGCTCACCTAAAGACCCGCATCGCGGAGGTCGTCAACGGCGTTGCCGCAACATATCGTACGCCGGCGACCATCGAGACGCTTTCGGATGTTCCGCCGCTTGTGCTCGACAGCGATATGACTCAGGCGTCGCTTGGCTACGTGGGCGCAGTGCTGCCCAAGACGGCTTTCTTGCCGCTGTTCCATGCCATGGCGAGCGAGGACTTTGCGCTTATCTCGAGCGAGATTCCGAGTGCGTACTTTACCGTGGGCGCGGCCGTAACCGACACGGACGAACACTTTGCCCAGCACCATCCCAAGGCACGTTTTAACGATGCTGAGCTTCCTCTCGGCGCCGCGGCTTATACCGCCGTCGCTTTGGGCTATATCGCCGACCACAAGGAGTAACCAATGCCCCAGCAGCGTAAGTTCTTCCCCGGCTGGCTCGTGGTGGCCTCCGGCTTCGTGATCATGGCCACGTGCTACACGATTTTCGTCAACTGCATGAGCCTGTTCCAGCCGCTCATTGTCAGCGACCTGGGCATTTCCCTTGCGCAGTACAACATTTCCAACGCTATCTCCACCGTGGTGAGCGTCGTGGGTTCGCTTGTTATCGGCCATGTTGCCGATAAGGTGAGTGGCCGCGTATTGGGCTCGCTCACCGTTATCGCTACCTCGGCGGTGCTCGCGGGCATGAGCTTTGTCGGTGAGCTGTGGCAGGTCTACGTGCTCTTTGCCGTTTCGGGCTG
>CABUZF010000085.1 GCA_902495985.1 uncultured Collinsella sp. | reverse complement strand
GGAGACGATCTCACCGATAGTCATACGAGGATTGAGCGAAGCATAAGGATCCTGGAAGATGAACTGCATCTCGCGACGCATATCCTTGATCTCGTGCTTGCTCATCTCGGCAACGTCTTTGCCCTGGAAGAACACTTTGCCGGCCGTCGGCTTGGTGAGGCGCATGATGGTACGGCCCGTGGTGGACTTACCGCAACCGGACTCGCCGACCAGACCAAAGGTCTCGCCAGGATAGATCTCGAACGAAATGTCGTTCACAGCAGAGACGACACGCTTGGAGAAGCGCTTGGCGAACATGCCGGACTCAGCGGGAAACTCCTTAGAGAGGTGCTCGACCTTCAGCAGCGGAGTACGCTCGTTGGTATCTGCCATTACGCCTCGCCTCCCTTCTTGGAATCCTTGCGCGTACGGGACGTCTCAGGAGCGTTCTTGAGGAACTCGGGGTCACCGGAGTAGTGGCACGCAGAGTAGTGACCAGACTCGGTGACAACGCGCTCGGGGCGCTGCTTGCGGCACTTATCGGTCGCATAGGGGCAACGAGGCGAGAACACGCAGCCCTCGGGCAGGTTCATGAGCGAAGGCGGGTTGCCATGAATCGGCGTAAGCGGTTTCTTCTCATCGATGGCCTGCTCCGGGATGGAGCGGATAAGGCCCCAGGTGTAGGGGTGGCGGCTCTCGTAGAAGATTTCCTCAGCAGTACCGAACTCGACGGGACGGCCGGCGTACATAACCATGATCTTGTCGGCCATATCAGCGACAACGCCCAGGTCATGGGTGATCATGATAATGGCGTTGCCGTTCTTCTCCTGCATTTCCTGCATAAGCTCGATAATCTGAGCCTGGATGGTAACGTCCAGAGCAGTCGTGGGCTCGTCGGCAATCAGAATATCGGGATCGCAGGCAAGAGCCATAGCAATCATGACGCGCTGACGCATACCGCCAGAGAACTGGTGCGGATACTCATTGACGCGCTTCTCGGGCTCGGGGATACCCACGAGGTCCAAAAGCTCGGTAGCGCGCTTGAGCGCCTCCTGCTTGGAGTAGCCACGGTGCAGACGAAGGCCCTCGCCCACCTGCTTGCCGATCTTATAGACCGGGTTCAAGGAGGTCATAGGATCCTGGAAGATCATCGCGATGTCGTTACCGCGAATGTGCTGCATCTCTTCCTCGGTCATCTCGAGGATAGAACGACCGCGATAGCGAACGTCGCCGCCCTCGATCTTTCCCGGAGGCATCGAGATAAGGCCCATAATGGTCATGGCGGTCACGGACTTACCGGAGCCGGACTCACCGACGACGCCCAGGGTCTCGCCGCGATCGAGCGTGTAGGAGACACCGTCGACAGCGCGAACAACGCCATCCTCGGTGTGGAAATACATCTTAAGGTCATCGACCTCGAGCAGATGCTGGCCCTCGGGAACCGGCTGGTCCTTCAGGTCCACATAGTTCTTGTTCTTCTTCATCCTTATGCGTCCTTCATCTTGACGTCGAGGGCGTCGCGCAGACCATCACCCAGCAGGGTGAAGGCGAGCACCGTCGAGAGAATTGCCAGACCGGGCATGATCATCATCCAGGGAGCGGTCAGAAGATACTGCTGACCGTCCTGAATCATGGAGCCCCACGAAGGCGTAGGCGGAATAACGCCCATGCCGAGGAAGGACAGAGCGGACTCGGTCAGAATGGCGCCACCAATGTTCATGGTCGCGTAGACCACGATGGAGGCGACGGAGTTCGGGAAGATGTGACGCACGACGATACGAGCATCAGATGCACCCATCGCGCGCGCAGCGTCAACATAGTCGTTTTCCTTGACCGTCAGGATTGCGGATCGGAAGACGCGCGCAATCGAAGGCCAGCCGAGAATGCCGATGGCAAAAAAGACGTTCTGAAGACCACGGCCGATAACGGCGATCATGGCGACAACGAAAAGCACGTACGGGAATGCCAGGAAGATATCCGCGCAGCGCATGATGATCGTATCCCAGATGCCGCCGTAGAAACCGGCTAGGGCACCCATGACCAGACCAATCACCGTGGAGATCGCAGTGGCCATAATACCGACGGAAAGCGAAACACGTGCACCGTAGATAACGCGGACGAGAATGTCACGACCAAGGGCGTCGGTGCCAAACGGGTGCTCTGCACACGGAGCCATCAGCGACGTCTGGGCCATGGTGGTTGAGTCGGAAGCCGTCGGCGAACCGAGCCAGGGCTTAGCCCACAGATCTGCGGTCAGGGCAACCACAACGACGATGATGATCCAGCAGACACCGATAACGGCGAGCTTGTTCTTACGAAGACGCTTAAAAGCGTCGCCCCACAGCGTGCGGGACTTGGCGGGAGCAGATGCGGCCTTGGTGGCGGTAGCCTGCTCCTGAGACTGAGAATCAGTTTCCTGCATGAGACGTACCTCCCTTAGGCCTTATCCGACGGACCGCCAAGGCGGATGCGCGGGTCGAGGAATGCATAGCTAATGTCGACGAGCAGGTTGATCACCATGACGACGACAACGATGAGCGTAACGCCGCCCATAACGATGGGCCAGTCACGCATGCTAATGGCGCGATAGACCTCATAGCCGATACCGGGCCAGTTAAAGACCGTCTCGGTCAGGATGGCGCCCGAAAGCATGCCGCCAAAGTCGACACCAATATAGGTAACGACGGGGATGAGTGCATTCTTAAGCGCATGCTTGACGATGATCGCGCGATTGGAGAGACCCTTCGCCTTTGCCGTACGGATGTAATCCTGGTTCATGACGTCAAGCAGCTGCGAGCGCATAATGCGGGCAGCATAAGCGGTCGAAACCGAAGCCAGCGTAATGGTCGGAAGCACATAGTGCATCCAATCCTGATACTGAGAGCTGGAACCGCCGGCACCCGAGATCGGCATGGAGATTGCACCGCCCGTAGCGTCCTTGAGGATGACGCCAAAGAACAGCTGCAGCAACATACCGAGCCAGAAGGCCGGGACGGCAACGAGGATCGACGTGGTGAGCGTTACCAAAATATCCCAGAAGGAATAACGCTTTACCGCCGAAATGATACCCGCACCGATACCCATGATTGCCTCGAGCACGATGGCGCACGCGGCAAGTTTGACCGTATACGGATACTTCTGGGCAAAGATTTCCGTAACCGGCAGCTTGCGCTGATACGAATTGCCCAGATCGCCATGAAGCAGGCCGTTCATGTAATACAAGTAACGGTCCACGAGCGACGTTTGAACGGGGTCGCCGTTCTCGTCAAGAATCGCATTGCCGTCCTCGTCCGTCTGGACCAGGTGATAGCGGACGCGAAGCTGAAGCTCCACCTCGGGGGACAGAGCCTTGTCTCCACCGATCAGCTTGATCGGATCTCCCGGCACGATATTCTGGAGGGCGAACAGAATCAGCGTAACGCCCAAAAATACCGGGATGAACTGAAGCACACGTTTAACGATGTACTTACCCATACCACTCCCCTATCTAGGGATTAACCTAAATGGGATGCCGATCGCCAGACCGGCATCCCAAAATTACCATCAGCCAGTTTACCCCAGGTTAGGGAGAACTGTATGTTTCCCATGAGGTCTACGTAAATACTTGACCCTCACGGAAGCTGCAAACTCTTAGGCGAGCTCAGCGGTACCCAGCTCGGCGTGCTTCTGCGGATCGACATAGAGGTGCTTGATGCGATCGGAGCCGACGATGGTGTGCGTGTAGAACATCACCGGGATGACCGGGCAGTCGGCAGCGACCATAGCGTCGGCCTCCTGCATCTTGGCGACGCGCTCTTCGTCGTCAACCGTGGTACGAGCCTCGTCGACCTTAGCGTCGAACTCGGGGTTGTTGTAACCGGAACGGTTGTCGCCACCGAGGGAATCGGAGTGGAACAGCGGATACAGGAAGTTGTCCATGATCGGGTAGTCGGCAATCCAACCCAGACGACCGAACTGATAGTTGAAGTTCTGATACTGCTCGAGCAGGGCAGACCACTCAGGGGTATCAGAAGTAGCGGTAACGCCCACCTTGGCGAGGTCGCCGATGATGGACTCCATGATCTCCTTGTGGCCACCGTCCTGGTTGTAGGACAGAGTCACGTTAATGCCACGATCGCCGTTGGCGTCAGCGGGAGCAACCTTATCGAGGTACTCGTTAGCCTTGTCGACGTCGTAGGCGCAGAACTCCCATGCGCCCTCCTTGTAGCCATCGATGCCCGGAGGAACAATGCCGTCGGCAGGGGTACGGGTACCCTTGAAGATGGTCTTGCAGATGGCCTCACGGTTGATGGCCAGGGAGATGCCCCTGCGCAGGTCGGCGTTGTTGAACGGCTCGGCCGTGTTGTTGCAGGTCAGGTAGTAGGTGGAAGGCTCGGAGCCGAGCAGCATGCGCTCGCCGTCGCCCATGGTGTAGCCGTCCTTGGACACGCCGCGATCCTTCTTGGCGGCGTCGATCTGAGCAACGGGAACGTCGCAGACATCGAGGTTACCGGCCTGGAACTCCTTGTAAGCGGTCTCCATGTCCTTGATGACCTGGAAGTGGATGCCATCGATCTTGGCCTTGTCGCCATAGTAATCGTCGAACTTCTTGAGGTTGATCTCCTGACCATCCTCCCACTTGCCGTCCATCATGAACGGGCCGTTACCGACCGGTGCAAGGTAGAAGCTCTTGGCATCGGACTCGGCGCACTCGGGAACCGGGGCCAGAGCCGGGTGAGAGGCGACGAAGGGGAAGTCGGCGTAAGCGGAAGACAGCTTGACGACGAGGGTCTCATCGTCAGGGCAAGTAACACCGCTGAGCTCGGTGGCGTTACCGGCAAGCAGGTCGTCATAGCCCTCGACCATGGAAAGGTGATAGGAGACCTCGGAAGGGCCGTACTCGGTAGCGATGGCCGACTTGGTGTTGACCAGACGCTCCCAACCGAGCTTGAAGGACTTGGAGGTAACGTCGTCACCGTTGTGGAACTTGGCCTTCTTGATCTTGAAGGTAAACTCGGTGGCGTCGTCGTTGGCCTCAAAGGACTCGCAAGCCAGCGGAACGATCTCGCCCTTCTCGGCGTCATAAGAGGTCAGAGCGTCAAAGAGCTGGTACTCGACCTGAGTGCCCTGGTCCTCCTGGACATTGTAGGGGTCGATGCAGACCGGGTTGTTGATGTAGAAGTTCAGCGTCGAACCGGACTCAGAACCGGAAGCGTCGCCGCCCTTCTTGCCGCATGCGGCAAGAAAAGCCATGGAGCTCGCAGCGAGGGTGCCGCCAACAAAGGCGCGACGACCCATAACGGGCTGGTGGAACATAGAATCAGCCATGCCATCCTCCTTATGAGATAGGACAAAGAAATGTTCAGTCGGACATATGTCGAGACAATCCGATCCGAACCATCAAAACGCCGCCCGCTGCTATGGCTGGTTATGCACAACGAACCAACGTTTCGCAATACAGTAGCGCATTTTATGCACGATTTGGGGCTAATTCCGGTTAACGGTCGAGAATTTCTTTAGTTGGGCGAAGTATGTGGGGATATTTTGACTCTGTTACAAATATGTAAACAAAAAGGGCCCCGCACATGCGAGACCCTTACAAACGTATAAGCGCCGATGCTTAATAGCCCACGATGCCCTGCGGGAAGAAGAACATGCACAGCACGACGCACACGGCAAACACGACAGCCATGATGACGGTCAGGCGGTCAAGGTTCTGCTCCATAACGCCCGTGGCAGAGCTGGAGTTATACAGCGAGCTAGCGATCATATCCGAAACGCCGGTGCCCTTACCGGAATGCATCAGAACGAGAATCGTCAACGCCACGGCAGAGATAGCCCAAACGACAAACAGAAGAATCTGGAACGGACCCATAG
>CABUZF010000084.1 GCA_902495985.1 uncultured Collinsella sp. | reverse complement strand
CGCGAATGGCGTCGTCAATATGGTGATCGGAGCGCAGCACAATAATGTCAGGCTGGATACCAAAGCTGCGCAGCTCCTTGACGGAATGCTGCGTGGGCTTGGTCTTAACCTCGTGGGCGGCGGCGATATAGGGAACGAGCGACACGTGGATGTAGCAGACGTTCTCGGGGCCGGCCTCCTTACGGTACTGGCGGATGGCCTCGACAAACGGCTGCGACTCGATGTCGCCGATCGTGCCGCCCAGCTCGGTGATGACTACATCGGAGCCGGTCTGCTCCTCGATGCGGCGGAACTTGTCCTTAATGGCATTGGTGACGTGAGGAATCACCTGCACGGTACCGCCCAAAAAGTCGCCGCGACGCTCGCGGGCGATTAGGCTTTTGTAGATGGCACCGGTCGTAAAGTTGGAATCGCGGGTCAGGTTCTCATCAATAAAGCGCTCGTAATGACCCAGGTCCAGGTCGGACTCGTAACCGTCCTCGGTAACGAAGACCTCACCATGCTGGAAGGGGCTCATGGTACCGGGGTCGACGTTCAGATACGGGTCGGCCTTCTGCATCGTTACTTTGTAGCCACGCGACTTGAGCAGACGGCCCAGCGAGGACGCGGTGATACCCTTGCCCAGGGACGAAACCACGCCACCGGTTACGAACACATGCTTGGTCATATTGAGTTACCTGCGCTTCCCGTAGAAGTTGTTTATCCACATCTTACGGGTCTTCATTGTAATACTCGCACCGCGAACCGTTCGCAATTTTTCTCGCGTGCGATTGCATTTCTCAATCTTGAAACAAAACGCCGCCCGGTTTCCCAGGCGGCGTCGCTATGGCAAGGATTACATGATGCTATCGATCAGCAACCTCGTCTTCGAGCATTTCTTGAACGAGCATGCCGGTACGGACGCCCTCAAGATACCACTTGCCACGTTCGGTGAGGCAAATGCCATTTGCAAGCTGACCGCCGTCGTCGCTATAACGCGAGACGACATCAATCATGCCTTCGGAATCCAAGCGATCGATTGCGGCGCGGGCACGATACGGCGAAACCCCCACGCGCTCGGCAAGCGTTTTGCGCGAGAAACCATACGGCCCGCCATTGTCTTCGGTTTGCTGGTCGATCTCCATCAACACCAGCACCTCGACACGCTTCATATCGTTGACACTCGCACGACCCTTGCCCGCCATAGCAGCCTCCTCAAACCGAGCACGAGCATCTAACGCGCCGTGCGCGACCGACACACCTCACGATGGCAGGTAATATCCATCATGCGGCATCCCGCTAAGGATGAAACAGTTACGGTTATTGTATACCGCTCAAATTGTTTCTAGGCAGGTAAACGGCTATTTTTCGCCGAAATAGGCGCTTTATTGATCAAAAAGCCGTACCGGGCGCTAACCCGATACGGCCAAAATGCAATGCAATTACCGCGGTGCTTCAAACTTAGCGATGGAAGAAACCGCGGCGCTCGAACTTGGGCTCGCAGCACACGTTGATACCCAGTTTGCGCAGTACCGTCTCGTCCGTCGGCGAGATGATCACGCTAAAGAAGGCATCGCAACCGCGCAGCTGCTCCAGGCCCGAAAGGACGCGAGCGGCCGTCTCACTCGTGGCCGAGGTGATCGACAACGCCATAAGCGTCTCGTCGGTGTGGAGGCGCGGGTTTTTGCTGCCCAGGAAATGCGTCTTGAGCTTGCTGATGGGCTCGATCGCCTCATCGCTAATGACCTCGAGCTCAAGGTCGACGCCCGAGACATGCTTGAGGGCGTTCATAATGAGCGAACTTGCGGCGCCCAGGCGCGTAGAGGTCTTACCGGTCACCACGGAACCATCGGGCATGACCATGGCACCCACGGGACCGCCCGTGAGCTGCTCCCTGGTGAGGGCCGCCGAGCGCGCCGGCGAGTAGTTCTTATCGATGCCGGCTTTCTTCATAATAATCTTGAGACGGTCGACTTGCTCATCGCCCACGCCGGTACGGCGCACATTTTCGACCGCGGTAAAGTAGCGGCGGACGATCTCCATCTTGGAAGCGTCGCGGCAGGCATCGTCATCGGTGATGGCAAAGCCGACCATATTGACGCCCATGTCCGTAGGGCTCTGGTAGGGGCTCTTGCCCAGGATCTTTTCCATCAGGGCACGGACTACCGGGAAGGCCTCGACGTCGCGGTTGTAGTTGACCGTGGTCTTGTTGTAGGCCTCAAGGTGGAACGAGTCGATGATGTTGGCATCGTCGAGGTCTGCCGTGGCGGCCTCGTAGGCAATGTTGACCGGATGCGTAAGGGGCAGATTCCAAACCGGGAAGGTCTCAAACTTGGCATAGCCGGCGGCGGTACCGTGCTTATGCTCGTGATACAGCTGCGAGAGGCAAGTGGCGAGCTTGCCCGAACCGGGGCCGGGTGCCGTCACGACGACGAGCGGACGGGTGGTCTCGACAAACTCGTTCTTGCCATAGCCGTCGTCGGACACGATCAGATCGACATCGTGCGGATACCCCTCGATGGGATAGTGCAGCTTGGCGGGAATACCGAGCGCGTTCAGGCGGTTGCGGAACACATCGGCAGCGGGCTGGCCGGCGTACTGGGTGATGACCACGGCCGCGACGGCAAAGCCGTTGCCGCGGAACAGGTCAACCAGGCGCAGCACATCCTCGTCATAGGTAATGCCAAGGTCACCGCGAGCCTTGTTTTTCTCGATGTGGTTCGCGTTGATCGCGATGATAACCTCGACATCGTCGGCGATGCTCTTGAGCATGCGGAACTTGCTGTCCGGTTCAAAACCCGGCAGCACGCGGCTCGCATGATAGTCATCAAACAGCTTGCCGCCAAACTCCAAATAGAGCTTGCCACCAAACTGCGAGATGCGCTCCTTAATATGAGCAGCCTGCAGCTCGATATACTTCGCGTTGTCGAAACCCTGGCGCATATATGGCTCCCGTCCCGTTTCCAATTAATGTTCTAGGCGATTATAACGGAGCAGACCCTCCCCAACGCCCAAGCAATCAACTGGCACCAACCAAACACGCCATCGATAAGTTGCGGTGAAATAGTTCCCGTTTAACCCCTCAAGAGGGGGTGCGGACAGAAAGTTGGACCGCGGGGCGGTCCGGACTGTGGAGTGGGAAGGATAAACTGGACTTTCTTTTAAGGATCCTCAAGCGTATTGCCGCTCGTATTCCACTGGAGACATGTAGTCCAGGGTGGAATGCATGCGCACCCTATTGTAATAGAGCTCTATGTACTTGAAGATGTCCTGCTTGGCCTCGTCCCTCGTCCCATAGCTCCTCTCTTTCACCAATTCCCTTTTCAGCGTCTTGAAGAACGACTCGGCCACCGCGTTGTCCAGCGGCGTGCCGGGCCTTGATACCGACTGGACTATGCCATGCGAGTCCAGACACCGCTGGAAGGAACGGGAGGTGTACTGCGCGCCCTGATCGTCATGGAAGACGAGGCTGCCGTCATCTGGCGGACCCTCCCTGCCGACCGCCTGCTCCATCGCGTCGATCGCGACCTTCTCGGTGATGCGCTCGGACATTGACCAGCCCACGACCTTGCGGGAGAAGGCGTCTATCACGGCTGCGAGATAGAGCCACCCTTCTCTTGTGGGTATGTAGGTGATGTCGCCCACCCAAAGCCTGTTGCGCTCGCCCACGGTGAAAGCGCGCTCTACCAGGTTCAACCGAGGGTCTCCCGGCTCGACCTTCTTCTGGATGCGGTGTTTTCGGGTCGCGCCCTTTCCGGCAAGTCCGAGCTTCTGCATGATGCGGAGCACGCGCTTCTCGCTCACGACGATGCCGCTTTTTCGCAGTTCGCGGTTGATGCGCCGGTAGCCGTAACGGCCCTTGTGCCGCTCGAAGGCCTCGACGACGAAACCTTCGATCGCCTCCCGCTCTATCTGGGCGTCGGACTTCTTCCGGCCGAGATACTCGTAGAAACCGGATTTCGAGACTTTCATCAGCCCGCATGCCTTCTTGATGGGGCCGATCTCGCCCCTATGCTCTTTGAGGAACTCGAACCTCACGCATGGTCTTGACTCAAGAAGGCCCGGAAATTTTTTAGTATCTCGTTCTCGCGCTCGAGCTCCTCGACCTTCTTCTTGAGCTTCACGATCTCGTAATCCTTGTTGATCTTCGGGGAGCCGTTTCCGGGGAACGCGCCGTCTCCCATCTCCTCGTATTCGCGGGCCCATCTTCTCAGCGTCGAATCCTTTATGCCGAGTTCCTCCGATAGGCCTTTGACCGTCATTTCCCCGGACAGGACCACCTTTGCCGCCGAGACCTTGAACTGCCTGTCGTATCGCTTTCTTCTTTGGGTCATTTTGAACACCTTTCGCTCTTAACTAGGTGTCCAATTCATCATACCCACTCCAATGGATACGCCTAGGCGCGGTCCAAGAAATCGTCCGCACCCCCAGACGGCCAAACAGGAACTATTCCACCGCAACTTCCCCTTTTTGGTTCAAACAAACCTGGCCTTTGTATCAATAATGGAAACGTCGCAGGTTGAGCATAAGCCAGCGAAAGCCCGCCAGAGTAGGCAAAGCGCCCTCTGCACCAACAATGGAAAGCGCCGCAGGCAGAGGACGGACAGCGAGCGCCGTCCAGAACGTACAAGTTGGCATGAAAAAGGCGAGGCATAGACCTTTTGGTCATGCCTTGCCTTTTGAATGACAAATTGTCGTTCTGGACGGCGCGTAGCGTCGACCGGTTCCGCGGTTTGGTAAAACCGCGGAACAAAAAGTCGCCCCCTCCCGCGCACGGAACGGAAGGGGGCTAAAGGTAGGAGTCTACCGGTGGGTTCACCCCACCGGACAGACGATGACCAGGTGATCCTCTACAGGATCGTCAAGGTTTCCGTGGGGTACCCGTTGGGTACTTAGAGCAGCACGCAGGCGACGGTCAGGATGACGGCGCAGACGACGGAGAGAGCGACGATGAGCTTAAGGGCAAACTTGAGCCAGGTCGTCCACTCGATCTTGGCCAGGGCGAGACCGCCCATGATGGCGCCGGAGGTCGGGGTGAACAGGTTCACGACACCGATGGCGGCGGAGAAGATCATGACCATGACCTCGGGCGAGAAGCCGAGCTTAACAGCCAGCGGTCCCATGATGGGCATGGAGACGGTAGCCATACCAGAGGTCGAGGGGATCAGGAAGGACAGGCCGAAGTAGACCAGGAAGCTCATGGGAGCGAAGATCACGCCGGACAGGCCAGCCAGAGCATTGGCAGCAGCGTCGAGGACGTAGACGTCGAGGCCGGTGTTAGCCATGAGGACGGAGATACCACGGGCGAGGGCGATGACGAGAACAACGGACATCATGTCGGCAGCGCCGGTGATGAAGGTGTTAACGATCTGCTTCTCGGACAGGCCACCGATGATACCGATCAGGACGGCCATGAGGAAGAACCAGGTGGAAGCCTCGTCGAAGTACCACTGGCCAATGGGCAGGCCGGTGATCAGGGCAGACCAGCCCTGAACGACGGCGTTACCGTCGGCATCGTAGACAGCGCCAGCGTCAAAGAAGTTGGCGACGCCCTCGTTGAGGTCGGCCAGCGGGATGAAGCCGACGATCATGACGACGAAGGTGAAGGCAAAGGCGATCAGAACACCCTTCTGACGACCGGTGAGCTTGACCTCCTTGTGGACCTCGGAAGCAGCCTTGCCGTGAGCCTCTTCGGCGTCCTTGAGCTCCTGCATCGAGAGGATGGTGGAACCCTTGTCAGCTTTGACCTTCTTGGCATAGTTCATCACGAAGACGATGGACATGACGGTGGTAACAAGCCACAGGACGGCACCGAGGCCGATGATGATGGACTGGTTCACGGCAATGTCAACGCCGG
>CABUZF010000083.1 GCA_902495985.1 uncultured Collinsella sp. | reverse complement strand
GATCGAACATGATGTTCCTTTCGATGTGAGGCGCGCACGGGCGCATGATTGCTAAATGTGCTGGTCAGGAGCAGATTTTGGATTGGTTATCGGAGGCACTGCTTGGGGTTCAAGCAATTCCAAAACCGGCTGCTCGACCAGTCATGTAGGGAATGCCAGGCAAAGCCGGAATGGGACTGGTGGTTTTGCCCGGCCGGAGGAATCGGGGAGCGGGCCGCAGGGGTATGGGATTGGAAAGCTGCGGCCCGCGGAATGGAGACGGACTAGCGCGCGACGCGGGTGCCACCGTCGGCGGCTGATGCTACGGCTGCGATCTCGTCTGCGGTCACCAAGTTGGAGTCGCCCTTGATGGTGAGCTTGAGGATCGAAGCCGCAATCGCGTAGTTGACGGCAGCCTGCGGATCGAAGTCGTTGATGAGGGCGTGGACCAGGCCGGCGTTGAAAGCGTCGCCGGCGGCAACACCCTCGAGCACGTGCACATCGTGAGCAGGGGAGAACCAGTGCTCGCCGCTCTCGGCGTCATAGAGCATGCCCATCCAGATGGAGCGCTCGACGCAGGAGATGTTGCGGACGACCGAAGCGACCTTTTTGCAGCCGTACTCGGCGCAAATCTGACGGGCCATCTCGACGTAGGTGTCGCGCTCCTCGATGCCGTGGGCAAGGGAGCCGGAGACGCAGGTCATGCCGAGGCCGGCGGGTGCGTCCTCGTCGTTGGCGATGCAGATGTCGACGAGCGGCAGGAGCTCCTTCATGGTGGCCTGCGACTTCTCGGGCGACCACATCTTGCCGCGATAGTTCACGTCGCACACGGTCGTGATGCCCTTGGCGCGGCAGGCGGTGAGGGCATCCTTGCAGGCGGCAGCCATCTCATCGGAGACGGCGGGGGTCACGCCGGAGAAATAGAAGACATCGATGCCCTTGAGGATCTCGTCCCAGTTAAAGACGTCGCGCTTGGCCATGTTGATGGCAGAGTACTTGCGGTCGTAGACGCAACCGTTACCGCGCTGCGAGGCGCCGACCTCAAACACATAGGAGCCAAGACGGTCGCCCTGACGCACGACGCGCGTGGTGTCGACGCCGTAGGCCTTCAGCGAACGCAGGGCGCACTCGCCCAGACGGTTGGCCGGGACAACGGAGACGTAAGCGGCCTTGTCGCCCTGGTAGGCCAGGGAAAGCGCGGTGTTTGCCTCGGCGCCGCCGTAGCGGACATCAAACTCGGTCGCCTGCTCAATGCGCAGATGGTCTTTGGGCGAGAGCCTCATCATGATCTCGCCGAAGGTAAGAACCGTTTTACCCATGGTCGCGCAGCTCCTTTTACTCGTGCGTACACCTTTGATATGGCGTTGGCACGCAGGTGCCAAGACGGTAGGGTGCATCTTTGCACCACCGTGCCAACGCTTGCCGAAATCGGTTTACGAAATCGGTTTCGTTTCGAGTTGTAGTATACTCACCTACAGCGTTTTGCAACCGAGATTTTTAAAAAAATGCCTAAAATGGCTCAGATCGCCGACAATTGGGAAACGGGGTGCGTTATGGCGCAGATGAGAATCAAGGACATTGCCGCCGAGGCGGGCGTGAGTCCGGCCACGGTCTCGCGCTACCTCAACAACCGCCCCGGGCAAATGACCGAGGAGACCCGTGCTCGCATCGCGGCAGTTATCGAGCGCACCGGCTATCGCCCACGTGCCGCCGCGCGCAATCTGCGCAGCTCGCGTACGAACCTCATCGGTGTGATTCTGGCTGACATCGCCAACCCGTTCTCGAGCGCCATGCTCGAGGGCCTTTCCGCCAGCGCCGCGGCACGCGGCTGCTCGCTCATGACGGCCATTAGCGGCAACGACCCCGCTAAGGAAGCGGAGTCGCTCACCAGACTTATCGATGCCGGCGTGGACGGCCTGGTCGTCAACACCTGCGGAGGCAATGACGAGGCGATCGCCGCGGCAGCGGGACGTCTGCCCGTCGTGCTGCTCGACCGCGACGTTGCCGACGGCGGTGTTGACCTGGTGACATCTAACAACCGTGAGCTGGTCGCCGGCTTGGTAGACGCCTTGGCAGCTGCGGGCAGCGAGCGTCTGTGCCTGCTCACCGAGGCAAGCGACGATAGCCCCGTGCGTCGAGAGCGCGCCGAGGCCTTTGCCGACGAGCTTTCGCGCCGCGGCCTTGCGGGCGAGGTCGTCACCCTGGCCGACGGTGGCGCCACGGGCGTTGGCCGTTTGGACAAGACCATCCGCGACTACGCGGGCAAAAGGCTCGGCCTTATCGCCGTCAACGGCCTGGTTTTCCTGCGTCTGACCGAGGCGCTGGCGCAGCTTGGTCCCTCGCTGCCGGCGGGGCTCAAGATCGCGACGTTTGACGACTACCCCTGGAACCATGTGCTCTTTGGCGGCGTCACCACGGCCGCGCAGGACACCCTCACCATTGCCGAGCGCGTAGTCGAGCGCCTTTCCGAGCGCATCGACGTCGTTACCACCACCGTGGGCGAGGCCGCAAAGCTGGCGCCCAAACGCATCGAGATCCCCGGCCACATCGAACACCGCGCATCAACCTCGCGCTAACCGCTCGTTCGCAACGGCCTGTTCGCACACGTTTTTTGAGCGCTTGATACGCTTTAACCCTGCGGAAACATTTTTCTGCGATAGTATCTGCGATATAGACCAGTCGAAACCCGCCCGAAAGAAAGGGGAGCGACATGAACCAGCAGAACATCGATTACGTACTTCGCTCTGTAGAGCAGCGTGACATCCGCTTTGTGCGTCTGTGGTTTGTCGACATTCTCGGCCGCCTCAAGAACTTTGCCATTAGCCCCGAGGACCTCGAGGTCGCTTTTGAGGAGGGTATTGGCTTTGACGGCTCCGCCATCGAGGGCTTTGCCACGCCCGAGGAAGCCGACATGCTGGCGTTTCCCGATGCTTCGACCTTCCAGATTTTGCCGTGGCGCCCGAGCCACAACGGCGTCGCCCGCGTGTTCTGCGACGTGTGTACCCCCGACCGCAAGCCCTTCGCCGGCGACCCGCGCGATGCCCTGCGCCGCATGTTCTACAAGGCCGAAAAGGCCGGCTATCTGCTCAACGTGGGCGCCGAGCTGGAGTATTACTATTTCCCCGACGAGCACACCCCCGAGCCGCTCGACAACGTGGGCTACTTCGATCTTTCGGTGAGCGATGCCGCTCGCGACTTGCGTCGCAACACGGTCCTCACGCTCGAGAAGATGTCCGTGCCCGTGGAGTACACCTTCCACGCCGCCGGCCGCTCACAGCACGGCATGAGCCTGCGCCACGCCGAGGCCCTGAGCATGTCCGACGCCATCACCACGGCCAAGCTCATCATTAAGCAGCAGGCCTACGAGAGCGGTTGCCACGCCTCCTTTATGCCCAAGCCGTTGGCGGGCGAGGACGGCAGCGCTATGTTCCTGTGCCAGTCGCTATTCGACCACGACGGCAACAACGTCTTTTGGGGCGAGGACGACGAGAAGTACCATCTTTCCGACGTCGCCAAGCACTACATGGCCGGCATCCTGGCGCATGCCCGCGAGATTAGCGCCATCACCAACCCCACGGTCAACTCGTACAAGCGCATCACCACGGGCGGCGACTCCGTGCCGCAGTACGCCACGTGGGGCCTGCGCAACCGCGCGAGTATGGTCCGCATCCCGGTCTACAAGCCCGGCAAGCAGCTGTCCACGCGCATCGAGCTTCGCAGCCCCGACCCCATGGCCAACCCGTACCTGGTCAACGCCGTCACGCTGGCGGCTGGTCTGGACGGCATCGAGCGCAAGCTAGAGCTCCCGCCCGAGGCAACGGCCGAGACGCTCAAGCTCACCGACCGTCAGATGGTCGAGGCCGGCTACACGCCGCTGCCGCGCTCGCTCAAAGAGGCGCTCGACGTGTTTGAGGACTCGCAGTTTATGAAGGATGCCCTCGGCGAGCACATCCACAGCTTCTTCCTTAAAAAGAAGCGCGACGAGTGGCATAAGTTTGAGTCTACGATCACCGAGTGGGAGATCAAGCACTACCTGGCGAACTCCTAATCGCGCTGGCTTGTTCCAGTACGATTGAGCTCATTTCTTTGGAGGCCGATATGTCCGAAAAGAGTGCCCTGTTCATGGCGCGCACGACGCGCTTCCACGAGTTTGCCCGCAGCTTGACGACTACCCTGGGTGTCGAGGTGAGCCTGGCAACCCCCGATTCGCCGACTGCGGCGCACGACTTTGACCTGCTGATCCTCGATTCCGATGGCATCCGCAGTGACCGCATCGATCAGATTGCCAAGTGGCTTGACGATCGCGGCGGCGTCCCCATGCTGGTGATCGTCGATGACGAGGCACTCGGCACCCTGCGCCTGCCGAATCACGCGCATGCCGACTTTGTATGCCCCACGGCGACGCCCAACGAGCTCAAGGCTCGTGCGCAGCGCCTGATGGGCGAGGAGGAGACTGTCACCGCCGACGATGTGCTCAACATCGACAACCTCGAGATTAACCTGGCAACCTACCAGGTGACGCTCGATAACGAGCCCATCGACCTGACGCTGATGGAATACTCGCTGCTGAGCTTTTTGGCGACGCACCCCAACCGCGCCTACAGCCGCGAGGTGCTGCTGCACCGCGTGTGGGGCTTTGAGTACTGCGGTGGCACGCGCACCGTCGACGTGCACATCCGACGCATCCGCTCCAAGGTGGGCCCGCAGATCGCGGCGCACATCACCACCGTCCGCGGCGTGGGCTATCTGTTTAAGGACTAGCTTTCCACCACAAAGGGGACAGGCACTTTTGTGGTGGTTTTGACGCAGGTACGGATTCCTTTCGGGTCTGCGGCAGAACTTAAGCCTTCCTAAAAGATTGCGTTCTCATACACTTGCGCCCGCATATTGGGGTACAACTCAACGTGAACAATGATGGCCCGCCACATGTTTGGCGGGCCTTTGGTTATTTGACGAAAGGATCGCAGCCATGAGCGAGTACGATTCCCAGCGTCCCCAGGATGCGGGCAACGCCGGCGAGACCCAGCAGCAGCCGCGTGTGCAGGTGGAGTCGACGCCTGCCGGCAGTAACATTCCCTACGTGCAGGCCTACGACACGCAGACCGGCAAGCCGCTGGGTGGCCAGCAGGTCGTGAACAAGCACACGGTGGTCAAGACCAAGACCAAAAAGCTGCCGATCTTTATTACGGCACTCGCCGGCTGTGCATGCGGTGCCCTGCTGGTCATTGCGCTCATTATGAGCGGCACGCTCGATATCGGTGGCGGCAAGAATGCCGTGACGGCGGGTGCTTCGGGCTCATCGACGCAAAAGATTACGATTGATTCCGAGGACACCACGTTGGCCGAGGCCGTTTCTGCCAAGGCCCTGCCCTCCGTCGTTTCCATCACCGCCACTTCGAGCGGCAGCCAGAATGGCTCGCTTTCGCAGTCTGCTGATGAGTCGGATAGCTCGGGCAGCGTCGGTTCGGGCGTAGTGCTCGATACCGAGGGCCACATCCTCACCAACAACCACGTGGTCGACGGCTATGACCAGTACGTGGTGACCATGGACGACGGCACCACCTACGAGGCCGAGTTCGTGGGCAACGATGCCTCGAGCGACCTGGCCGTCATCAAGCTCAAGGACGCCGACGCCTCCAAGCTCACGCCGATCGAGATCGGTGATTCCTCCAAGCTCAACGTGGGCGAGTGGGTCATGGCAATCGGTTCGCCGTTCGGTAACGAACAGTCTGTCTCTACGGGCATTGTGTCGGCGCTGTATCGCTCCACGGCCATGAGCTCTACCAGCGGCAACACCATCTATGCCAACATGATCCAGACCGATGCCGCCATCAACCCGGGCAACTCCGGCGGCGCGCTCGTCAATGACAACGGCGAGCTCGTGGGCATCAACTCGCTCATCGAGAGCTACTC
>CABUZF010000082.1 GCA_902495985.1 uncultured Collinsella sp. | reverse complement strand
TGGATCCGTCAGGCCATCACGCGCGCTATCGCCGACCAGGCCCGTACCATCCGTATTCCCGTGCACATGGTCGAGACCATCAACAAGCTCGTCCGCGTGCAGCGCCAGCTCCTTCAGGACCTGGGTCGCGACCCGACCCCCGAGGAGATCGGTGCCGAAATGGACATGAGCGCCGACCGCGTCCGCGAGATCCAGAAGATCTCGCAGGAGCCCGTGTCGCTCGAGACCCCCATCGGCGAGGAAGAGGATTCCCAACTGGGCGACTTTATCGAGGACTCCCAGGCTATCGTTCCGCCCGATGCGGCCAGCTTCTCCATGCTGCAGGAGCAGCTCACCCAGGTGCTCGACTCGCTTGCCGATCGTGAGCGCAAGGTTATCGAGCTGCGCTTTGGCCTTGTCGACGGACATCCCCGTACGCTCGAGGAAGTCGGCCGCGAGTTTGGCGTCACGCGCGAGCGCATCCGCCAGATCGAGTCCAAGACCCTGGCCAAGCTCCGTCATCCCAGCCGCAGCAGCAAGCTGAAGGACTATATCGAAAGCTAGTCAAGCAAGAGGCGCCCTCAAGCACATCCGCTTGGGGGCGCTTTCACGTAGTCATTGGGGTCGTTCTTGAATGACTGGTCGTTTAAGAACGTCCCCAATGACTGGGTCGGAAAATTTCTTAAAAAAGTTCTTGCCCTGAGCTGATTCGTCCGTATAATAAACTTCGTTGCTTGAGAGCACGCACCTATTCCTCGGTAGCTCAATGGTAGAGCACGCGGCTGTTAACCGCGCTGTTGTAGGTTCGAGTCCTACCCGGGGAGCCAGGTTGTAAAACCCGTCGCTTATGCGGCGGGTTTTTTCATGCCGCGATCGCCGTTCGCGAACGTTACCATATCAACATTTCGTGTCGAGGATGTAATCCCGAGGCCCGCCACCTCAACATGCCGCGGTCGTTGTAGAATATTGCAATGATTGCTCCCACGACATGGTGCCGCGAGCACCAAGAAAAGGAGATTCTTGTGTCTGAGACCATTAACGGCAGCCTGAGCGTCTCGAACGACGTTATTGCCGATATTGCCGGTTATGCCGCGATGACGTGCTATGGCGTTGTCGGTATGGCTGAGCAGCTCCAGGGCGCCGAGAGCGTGCGCCTGCTTGCCGGTCAGCGCCTCCGCAAGGGCGTGCTTGTCTCCGCCGACGAGAACGGCCTTACGGTCGATCTTCACGTCGTGCTCGAGAACGGCGTCAACATGAAGTCCGTCTGCCACAATCTTTCGAGCTCCGTTGCCTTCACTCTGCAGGAGATCGCCCAGATCGATCCCGCCAGCCTTAAGATCGGCATCCATATCGACGCGCTCAAGAGCCGTCTGAACTAGCATCCGAAAACGGAGATTCAAATACCCATGATTGCAAAGACCATTCGCACCTGTTTTCCGATCGCTGCGGCTGCCGTTTCCGACAAGGCCGAGGAGATCAACAAGCTCAACGTCTTCCCCGTACCCGATGGCGATACCGGCACCAACATGTCGCTCACGCTCGCCTCGGTGACCAAGGAGCTCTCTGCCCTTCCTGCCGACGCCGACATGGAGGCCATCGCCGGTGCCATCACCCACGGCTCTCTCATGGGCGCTCGCGGTAACTCCGGCGTTATTACCTCGCAGATTCTTCGCGGCGTGGCCGAGGGCCTTGTCTCTGCCGACGAGCCTATTACGTCCGCCAACATTGCCTTCGCCTTCCGTCGTGCCGTCAAGGTCGCCTTCCAGGCTGTCCGCAAGCCCATCGAGGGCACGATCCTCACGGTCCTGCGCGATGTCTCGACCAAGGCCGATGAGTGCGAGAAGAAGAAGTTCTCGGCCGAGGATGCGCTCGATGCTATCGTCGTCGAGGCGTACCAGTCCGTCGCCCGCACGCCCGACTTGCTGCCCGTCCTCAAAGAGAACGGCGTGGTCGACTCAGGCGCCTTCGGCTTTGCCATCTTCCTGGAGAACTTTGTTGCCGCCGCTCTTGGTCGCAGCACCGTTGTCGAGGATTTCTCCGCTACGTTTGACTCCGCCGGCTCTGCCCGCGATGCCGCTCTTGGCCGCGTTGAGATCGAGGCTAACGACGACTGGGAGGGCTCGGAGTTCCGCTACTGCAACGAGTTTCTCTTTAAGGCCGACGCCCCGTTTGACGAGGACGAATGCCTTAAGTTCCTAGGCTCCATGGGCGACTGTGAGCTGCTCGTGGGCGCCTATCCCGACTACAAGATCCATGTGCACTCCAATACCCCCAACCTGGTGCTCGAGCACATGCTGCAGCTCGGTCAGATCTATGAGGTCTTTATCCACAACATGGAGATGGAGGCCCACGACCGTACCGCTAAGATCCACGAGGATCAGGAAAAGGCCGCCGAGCCCGCCAAGGCGCTGGGCTTTGTCGCCGTTGCCGCCGGTTCCGGCGAGGCCGACATCCTCAAGTCCCTTGGCGTCGACGTGGTCGTCTCCGGTGGCCAGACTATGAATCCCTCGACCGCCGACCTGCTGGGCGCGGTGGACCAGGTCAACGCGACCTCGGTCATCATCTTGCCCAACAACGGCAACATCCGCATGGCTGCCGAGGCTGCCGCTTCTGCCTGCACCTACAAGAAGGTCGCCGTCGTTCCCACGAAGACCGTCCCGCAGGCGTTCTCCGCGCTGCTCGCCGTCCTGCCCGATTCTGAGCTCGAGGACGCCGTTGCCGCCATGGTCGACGCCATCAGCGAGGTCCGCGATGGCGAGGTCACCCGCGCCGTGCGCGACTCCAGCGCCTCGGACGGCTCGCCGATTCACTCCGGTGACGTCATGGGTATCATCGCCGGCTCCATCGACGTGGTCGGCTCCGACGTGAAACAGGTCACGCTCGACTGCATCAACCGCATGCAGGAGGAAGAGGAGGGCGACGCGCTGACGATTCTGGCCGGCGAGGAGCTGTCCGATGAGGCCTTCCAGGAGATCGTCGACGCCATCGAGGAAGCTCAGCCCGACTTGGAGATTGACGCCCATCGTGGCGAGCAGCCGCTCTATCCCGTGATCTTCTCGATCGAGTAGGCATCTGCCCATGTCCGAGCTCTGCTCCGTGCCGCGCGTCTCGGAGCGCTTTGCCCAGAGCAATGCGCTCGACGAGGATATCGCGCGACTCAAATATGTTTCGGGTAAACGTGAGGAGGCCCTTCGCCGTCTGGGAATTAGGACGGTGGGGGACCTCCTTCTCCATATCCCTCATCGATACCTCGACTTTACCCGTTCGTGGTCCATCGAGATGGCGCCCATCGGTACCGTGTGCACCATCATCGCCACGGTCGACCGCATCGTCCAAAAGCAGCCGCGTCCGCGCATGCAGGTGACCGAGGTATCGCTGGTGGACGAGACGGGCGTGTTGCAGGTCGCCTTTTTCCGCCAGCCCTGGATTGCCCAGCAGCTTAAGCAGGGCGACCGCCTCGCCGTGATGGGCAAGGTCGAGTTTGCCTACGGTTTTAAGCAGATGGCCTCGCCGCACTTTGAAAAGCTCGATGACGGGCGTGCTGCGGGCACCATCCTGCCGGTCCATTACGTGAGCGATGGCGTGAGCCAGGCGTGGATGCGCCGCATCGTAAGCGGCGCGCTCGAGGTCGTCGGCAATCCGTTCGATCCGATTCCCGCGCCGCTGCGCGCAAAGCGGAAGCTCATGAGCAATGCCCGCGCGTTGCGTTCGATCCACTTTCCCTCGAGCATGGCTGAGCGCGACATCGCACGCCGGCGTCTTGCCTACGAGGAGTGCCTCTACCTGCAGCTGGCGCTGCGTCTGCGCAACGACGGCGGCCTGGTCGATGTTGTGCCCTATGCCCACACTGCGGGCGAGCATCTGGGCGCGCTTAAACAGGCCCTTCCGTTTTCGCTGAGCGACGAGCAGGAGGCCGCATTCCAAGACATCCTGCATGACATGTGCGATGGCGGGCGCGTGATGAACCGTCTGCTGCTGGGCGATGTCGGTACCGGTAAGACCGCCGTTGCCGCCTGCGCGCTGGCTGTGGCTGCCGATAGCGGCACACAGGCCTGCGTTATGGCGCCCACGGGCGTGCTGGCGCGCCAATATGCCGATAAGACCGGCCCTCTGCTCTCGCAGGCCGGCATGTCCTGGGCGCTTCTGACGGGCGCCACGCCGGCCGCAGAGCGCGAGCGCATCCATGCCCAGCTGGAATCGGGCGAGCTTGACGTGCTCTTTGGCACCCATGCGGTGCTTTCGGATAACGTTGCGTTCAAGCATCTGTCGCTTGTTGTCATCGACGAGCAGCACCGCTTTGGCGTTGGCCAGCGCAACGCCCTACGCGCGAAGGGCCCCGGTGCCGATCTGCTCGTTATGACGGCAACGCCCATCCCGCGTACGCTGGCGCTTTCGGTCTACGGCGATCTGGATACGAGCATCATCCGCCATCGGCCCGTCCCAGGCGCTGGCGTGTCGACACGCGTGTTCACCGAGTCGAGCCGCGACCTCGCCTATGGCGCCATCCGCGAGGCACACGAAAAGGGTCAGCAGGCCTACGTGATTTGCCCACTCGTGGAGCCGAGTGACTCGGCCGATGAGCTGGAAGACGTGCCCGGTATTGCCCGCGACGATGAGGGCCGCGTAACCGTACCCGTGCCGCTGCACGATACGGCGACCGAGCTCGATCGCCTGCGTCTGGCGTTGCCGGGGCTTACCGTCGAGCGCCTTCACGGCCGCATGCCGGCGGGGGAGAAGGACCAGGTTATCGATGCCTTCAAGCGTGGCGAGATTGACGTGCTCGTCTCGACTACGGTGGTCGAGGTGGGCGTCGATGTGCCTAACGCCACCGTCATGGTCATCGAGAACGGCGAACGCTTTGGTTTGGCTGCCCTGCACCAGCTGCGCGGCCGCGTGGGCCGTGGCGGCGTGTCGGGCACGTGCCTGGTCATGACGCACTCCAAGGGCAACGGCGGCGCATCGGCGGCGCAAGATCGTCTGCAATCGCTCGAAAAAACCTCGGATGGCTTTACGCTCGCCCAGATGGACCTGCGCCTGCGCCATGAGGGCGAAATCCTGGGTTATCGCCAGCATGGTGGTGTGACCCTGCGCTTTGTCGACCTGGATGCCGACGAGGAGCTGATCGAGTGGGCCCATTTGGACGCGGTCGAGCTCTTGCGGTATGCTTGCACCCTTGACTCCGTGGCGACGCGCCCCCTGCGCGATGCGGTCGCCATGCGATATCGACACATTTTTAAGGAGGTCAGCGGAGGATGAGAATCATCGGCGGCGAATGGCGCGGTCGTAAGATCGAGGAGCCCCGTGGTCGCGATGTCACCCGCCCCACGACTGATCGCGTACGCGAGGCGTGCGCATCTATGGTCATGTCGGCATTCGACTTCGATCTGGACGAGGTCCGTGTGCTGGACGCCTTTGGCGGCTCCGGTGCCTTAGGGTTAGAGATGCTCTCTCGTGGGGCTCGCTCGCTCACGACGTTCGAGATCGATCGCAACGCCGCGCGGCTCATTACCAAGAATATCGAGTCGCTCTGCCGTGACCGTGCGCGTTGGCGCGTGGTCACGGGCGACATGCTGGCGAGTGCCTCGCGCGGTCGTGTACCGGGAGGTCCCTTTGATTTGGTCCTGCTCGACCCGCCCTATGCTTTTGGTGCCGAGCCGGTCGAGGAGCTGCTGCAGGACCTGGCCCAGCAGGGTTTGCTTGCACCTGGCGCTTTTGCCCTGTTTGAGCATGCCGCCGCCGATGCGGGCGCGCATCCGGCAGACTTTGAGACTGTACGTGAGAAGCGCTACGGCATTACCTCGGTCGACCTGCTCCGTTGGGTCGGCGATGACGATGGTGAGGGCGATAGCGCCGGCACCGATGCTGACAACAATGATGCCACGACGTTTCAGGAGGACGCCCATGAATGACACCATCAACCGC
>CABUZF010000081.1 GCA_902495985.1 uncultured Collinsella sp. | reverse complement strand
GCTCGCGAGCATAACGTGCCGCTCCAGCGCGTGATGCAGGCGGCACAAGCCGTGGCACTGCGATTTGAGTAACGCGGCCGGTGGCACGCCACGCCCAGCTCCATCAACCCCACTCCGAAAGGACCTCCCCATGAAATACCTCATCGCTTCCGACATCCACGGCTCGGCATACTGGGCCGAGCGCCTCTGCGCCGCCATCGAGTCCGAGCAGCCCGACCGCATCGTCCTGCTGGGCGACCTGCTTTATCACGGCCCGCGTAACGACCTGCCGCGCGACTATGCCCCCAAGCGCGTGATTCCGCTGCTCAACGCCCTGGCCGACCGCATCATCGCGGTGCGCGGCAACTGCGACGCCGAGGTCGACCAGATGGTGCTCGACTTCCCCGTCATGGCCGACTACGCCACGCTGTTCGACGAGGCCGGCCGCGAGCTGTTCCTGACACACGGCCACGTCTTTGGCGCTGGCATGCACAACAGCGTCGACCACGCGCCCGCGCTGCCCGAAGGCTCCGCGCTCGTCTACGGTCACACGCACATCAAGGTTAACGAGGAAAGCACCGCGCACCCGGGCCTGTGGCTCTTCAACCCCGGCAGCGTGAGCATCCCCAAGGACGGCACGCACAGCTACGGCGTCTACGAGGGCGGTGCGTTCCGCCACGTGATCATGGAGGAGGACTAACCGTGGCACAGCATATGGCTCAGCAAAATGCCGAGGGTTCGCGCGACCTGTCCACGCTGGTCGACGCGTCGGCCGAGCTGCAGCATCTGGTGCAGACCATTTGGCGCCTGCGTCAGCCCGACGGCTGCCCGTGGGACCGCGAGCAGACGCATCAGAGCATCGGCAAGAACATGATCGAGGAGGCCTACGAGGCGCTCGATTGCATCGAGGCCGACGACGCGGCACACCTTCGCGAGGAGCTGGGCGACGTACTCATGCAGGTGGTACTGCATGCGCAGATTGCGGCGGACGCCGGTGAGTTTACGCTGGCCGATGTGGCACGCGATATTGACGCCAAGCTCATCCGCCGTCACCCACACGTGTTTGGCGATGCGGACGCCGATAACTCCGATGAGGTGCTCAAGATCTGGGACGAGGTTAAGCTTGCCGAGAAGGCTGCCAAGGACAAGGCCGTGGCGGCGGGCGAGGTTGCGCCCGAGGGCCTGCTCGACGGCGTGCCTACGCATCTGCCGGCGCTGATGCAGGCTCAGAAGGTGTCGCGCAAGGCGGCTGCCGTGGGCTTTGAGTGGGAGACGGTCCAGGATGTGTGGAACGAGGTTGCCGAGGAGCGTGCCGAGTTTGAGGCCGAGGAGCCCGGCTCGCCCGAGCGCGAAATGGAGTTTGGCGACCTGCTCTTTGCTCTAGTCAACGTTGCGCGCAAAGAGGGAATCGACGCCGAGAGCGCCCTGCGTGCCAGCACGGCCAAGTTCCGCCGTCGCTGGGCTGCGATGGAGCAGATGGCGGCCGATGCCCATGTTGATCTTGCCGAGCTTTCGACCCACGGCCTCAACGACCTGTGGGACGCCGCAAAGGCAAACGAGTGACCTGCGCCTCACGCAGTATTCGTTTGCGTCAGCGCATCACAGAGAGGTCTCTACAAGCAAAAAGCCATATACAACGGAAGATGCGCCAGCTGCGCTTCGGCATCCCACTCGAGTTGCTTAGGGTGCAACACGTAGGCCGTCCCAATCTTCTTGTTAAAGCGCGCGCGGAATCGGTCGAGGGAGATGGTTCCGTATCTGCGTGGCGACTTAACTTCGATGGGGCTGATGCGCGGCTTTCCGGCGGCATTGACATAGGGTCGGGTAACGAGGAAGTCGATTTCCATGCGCTCCTCCCCCTCCTTCTTTCCGCTTTGGGAATAAAAGAAGAGCCTGTGTCCATTGGCCTTTAGAGATTGGGCAACGTAGTTTTCGGTAAGCATTCCTTCGTTCAATCCGATGTCGCCGCGAAGCACGGCCCTGTAAACGTCTTCATCGGTATCGTTGTTGTCAGAAAAGGCAAGCGTTACAAGCAGGCCGGTGTCTGCCATGTAGCACTTGAGGGCCGTTTGCTCCATGCTGAGTGAAAGGCCCACGCTCGGTTCGCTTGCGGCATAGCAGATATTGGCAATTCGCGCGTCCGCCAGCCAAAAGAAAGCTTCTTCGTAGGTGCGCATGCGTGCGTTTTTATCAAGTGAGGAAAGCTTGAATCGTTTTTCGTGCCTAGAGAGCTGACCCGGGATGCCATCGAGTACGGAGACGACTTTGAATTCGTAACCGGTTGCAAAACGAGAGATATCGTTGCGATAGAGCTGGACGATTCGGCGCTTCGAAGCGTCGACGGGCGCAAAAGCGCGCTGTTCAACATAGATGGATACCGGCTCAGGCATGCCGCCTACAAGCATGTATTCGCGCATAAGGGAGAGCGCTCTGCGATGTAGGGCATCGGGGAGCGGCTTCATCTTGTTAAAACTCATGCGAATGAGATCGGCCAGCCCCTTTTCGTCCATGCCCCAAAGAAACTCCTCAAAGTCGAGGGGCTCAAGTTCCAGAGACTCTTCCTCGGATGGGATGACGATATCTTTAATGTTCTGCTTGATGCTGAGCAGGGATCCAGTTTCGATGTAGTCGTAACGTCCGTCTGCAACGAGATACTTGATGAGTCCGCGTGCTTGCGGGTACATCTGGACCTCGTCAAAGACGATAAGCGTCTCGTGTTCATAGAGTTTGACGTTATAGAAAACCGAGAGATAGAGGAAGAGCGAGTCGAAGTCAGTGCGATAGTCCTCAAAATATTGCTTAACTTCGGCAGGTGCTTGAAAGAAATCAATGACAAGGCAGGACTTGTATTCGGTTTCTCCAAACGTGCGGGCAAGCGTGCTCTTGCCGACGCGGCGGGCTCCTTCAATAAGAAGTGCTGTTTTACCGGCGCTTTCATGCTTCCATTTTAGTAGTTTGTCATAGGCTTTTCGTTTAAGCATGGCTACCTCGTGCACGATATCCAGAACTTTTATAGTTCGATTATGCACGATATCCAGAACTTCAGACCCTTAGAATTGCACGATATCCAGAACTTTGCACGATGTGAAAGCACATTATTGGCTCTTTCATTCGCAAGCCAGGTAAAGACGGTATGCCGATAGAAGAATTTAATGGGGGGGGGCGACCTCTAGAGATGAATGCTCGGTGCAAAAATAAGAGCCTCAAAGAATGATTTCTCCAATTCATATGTATCCTTCGGCTAACTTAGGGCATAATGCAAAAAGTGCGACATGGCTAACTTACGGAGGCGCACCGATGGTGCACAGTTGGCCAGTCGCTTGCATCAACTACGTTTTCAAGTGAGAGGGAGACAACATGAGTGACATTTTGGACGTCTACGGTCGTGAGGTACTCGACAGCCGCGGTAACCCTACCGTCGAGGTCGAGGTCGTGCTCGAGGACGGCAGCTTCGGTCGCGCGATGGTGCCTTCGGGCGCTTCGACCGGCGCTTTCGAAGCTTGCGAGCTGCGCGACGGCGACAAGGGCCGCTACCTGGGCAAGGGCGTTTCGCAAGCCGTCGAGCACGTCAACAACGAGTGCGCCAACGCCGTCGTGGGCCTCGATGCCTTCGATCAGCGTGCCGTTGATGCCGCACTGATTGCCGCCGACGGTACGCCCAACAAAACCAAGCTCGGCGCCAACGCCATTCTGGGCGTATCGCTGGCCGTTGCCCGCGCTGCGGCAGAGTCGGCGGGCCTGTCGCTGTACCAGTACCTGGGCGGCGTCAACGCCCACTTGCTGCCCACGCCTATGATGAACATCCTCAACGGCGGCGTGCATGCCGACAACAACGTCGACTTTCAGGAGTTCATGATCATGCCGGTGGGCGCCCCGAGCTTTGCCGAGGGCCTGCGCTGGTGCGCCGAGGTCTATCACACCCTCAAGGGCGTGCTGCACGAGGCCGGCCTGGGCGGTGGCGTGGGCGACGAGGGCGGCTTCGCGCCCAACCTCAAGACCAATGCCGAGCCGTTCGAGTACATCACCAAGGCCGTCGAGAAGGCTGGCTTTAAGCCCGGCGTCGACTTCATGTACGCCATGGATCCGGCATCGACCGAGTTCTACAACGCCGAGACCGGCATGTACGAGCTCAAGGGCGAGGGCGTTGAGTACACGAGCGCCCAGATGGTTGATTACTGGGAGAAGCTCGTCGACACCTATCCCATCATCTCCATCGAGGACGGCATGGCCGAGGAGGACTGGGACGGCTGGGTCGAGCTTACCCGCCGCATTGGCAATAAGGTGCAGCTCGTAGGCGACGACCTGTTCGTCACCAACACCGAGCGCCTCAAGAAGGGCATTGAGCTGGGCGCCGCCAACGCGATCCTGGTCAAGGTCAACCAGATCGGTACGCTCACCGAGTCGCTCGAGGCCATCGAGACCGCCAAGGAGGCCGGTTACGCCTGCATCGTGAGCCACCGCTCCGGCGAGACCGAGGACTCCACGATCGCCGACCTGGTCGTGGGCGTCAACGCCGGCCAGATCAAGTCGGGCGCCCCGTGCCGCAGCGACCGTATCGCCAAGTACAACCAGCTCATCCGCATCGAGGACGAGCTCGAGGGCAGCGCGCGCTACGCCGGCAAGGCCGCGTTCTACAACATTCGCTAAACGGGCGAATTTGGCGAGGGGGAGGCTGACTCGGCTCCGCCCCGCCTTGGCTGGACGCCGCAAAGCGCTGTGGGCGCTGGGCCATATGGCTCAGCGCCTTTTTTATGTCGAGCAAAGGCTGGCGAAGGCGGTGCGCGCGCTCGTGCTATAACTAGAATACTTAGCGCAAACAAACCTCAACCGCACAAGGCGCACATGGATCAGATTTACGACAACAGGTACTATTCCGCCGGTTCGCGTGAGCCGTCGCCTCGCCGTGCGCGCACGGTGCAGCTCGGTGGGTCCGCCTACGCCGGCGCCGACCGCTCCACGCAGCGCCCGACAAGTACCTCGCGCCCCAATGCTCATGTGAATACTTTGGCAGATGGACCAGTGCGCCCGGCACGTTCGTCGCATGCGTCGCGTCCCTCGGCCCAGACGCACGACAGGTCGAGCAGGCCCTCGAGCCGTCTTTCGGGCTCGGACTTTATGCACTACGCCAACGACAACGCGGTGGTCAAGGCGATCTACGACTTTACCCACGGTCCTCAGCGAGGGCTATTCATCGGCATCGTCGTTGCCCTGGTGCTCGTGAGCCTGTATTTCCCCGTGCGCGACCTGTACGTGGCAAAGCGTTCGAGCGATATCTTGGCCAAGCAGGTCGAGATTCGCCAGCAATACAATGATGAGCTGCAAAAAAGCGTCGACAAGCTGCTCTCGGAGGAGGGTATCAAGGACGCGGCATCCGAGGACCTGGGCCTGGTGATGCCCGGCGAGAAGAGGATTGAAGTGCAGGGCCTGGACGGCGATTCGGATGCCTCGTCGAGCCAGAAGTCGTCGAACGCCAAGAAGGCCAGCGAAGTTGCCAAGGAAATCGAAGAAGTCGGTAAGGACGCCCCGTGGTACATCCAGGCGCTCGACATGCTGTTTGGGTTTAACGGCGTCGAGGGCCAGACGGTCGTGTCCAACGGCAAATAGCGCCCGGAGGGGAGCCCGCAATGGCAGATTGCAAACGATATAAGGTGGCCGCGATCGACTTGGGAACGGTGTCGTCGCGACTGGTGCTGGCGCAGGTCGAGGGCGGGGCGATTGTGGAATCGTCCAAGCATACCGAGATCACCGACTTGGGCGAGGGCGTGGACGCGACGGGCCGCTTTTGCGAAGCGGCTGTCGAGCGTGTGCTCGATGCGTGTCACATGTTTGTGGATGAGGCGCGTGCCTTTGGAGCCGCGTGCGTCTGCACCACCTGCACGAGCGCCGCGCGCGATGCATCCAATGTCGCACTGCTGCTGGACGGTCTGCGTGAGCTGGGGTTCGAACCGCAGG
>CABUZF010000080.1 GCA_902495985.1 uncultured Collinsella sp. | reverse complement strand
CGCCGACGTTTCGTTTGATAAGGAGTAGCGCTGTGCCGAACTCTGCCGTAAAACCGCTCATCTTGGTCGTTGAGGACGATCCCGCCGTCCGCAACCTTATTGTTGCCGCGCTCGAGGCGCACGGCTTGCGTCATATGGCCGTGGAGACCGCCCATGCCGCCATCGCCGCCGCCTCATCGCAGGCACCGAGTATTGTGCTGCTCGATCTGGGCCTGCCCGATATGGATGGTGTCAAGGTGGTGGAGTCGGTGCGCGCATGGTCGGGTATGCCGATTATTGTGGTTTCGGCGCGCAGCGAGGATGCGGACAAGATTCGCGCGCTCGATGCCGGCGCCGACGACTACCTGACCAAGCCGTTTTCGGTCGAGGAGCTGCTCGCGCGCATTCGCACGACGCTCAGGCGCCTTTCGTATGCGCAAACGGGCGGCGTTGTCTCCGAGGGCTCGTTCGATACCGGTGAGCTGCATATCGATTTTGATGCCGGCATTGCCACGATGGATGGCGAGGAGTTGCACCTGACGCCGATTGAGTACAAGCTCCTGTGCCTGCTGGCGCATAACGCCGACAAGGTACTGACGCACCAGTTTATCCTGCACGAGATTTGGGGTACGGCAACCAAGAGCGACCTGGCGAGCCTGCGTGTCTTTATGGGTACGCTGCGTAAGAAGATAGAGTCCGACCCCGCGCATCCGCGCTATATCCAGACGCACGTGGGTATCGGCTATCGCCTGGTCACCCAAGGGTAGGACGGCGTCCGCCATCCCAATATGAGTTGCGGTGAAATACGGACGGAAATGGCCTATTTGGCGGCCAAACAGTCCATATTCCACCGCAACTTTGTTATTTGCCCTTGGGCTTGCTGGCGTAGAACTTCTTCTTTTTGGACTTGCCGGCAGGGGAGGGTTTGCCGGCAAAGTTTGATTTGCCGTTGCCGGCCTGCGTGGGCGCGGGCGCTGCTGCACGAGGCTTGCGGGCCTCGGGGTTGCGCAGCTCCTCGACACGCTCGGCAATCTCCTCGGCGCTAAAGCCGACCTCGGCCATGGCGTCCTCAATGGGCAGGCGGCGCACGATATAGCAGTGGTGCACCTTCTGGTTGCGTGCGAAATCCTCGGGGATGGTCTGCGCCGTAATGTCCTCCAACACCACGCCCGCGCGCGCGAGCTTGCGTGTCTCGGGGCGGAAGCCGCGCAGGTTGCAGCTAAAGATGGCATGTCCGCCCTGTGCGAGCAGGCGCGATACGCCGGCCAAAAGCTCAACATGGTCGCGCTGGACATCCCAAGTGCGGCGGCCCATCTTGGACGAGTTCGAGAACGTGGGCGGGTCGACAAAGATCAAGTCCCAGCGGTTGCGCGTCTGGCGCTGGTCGCGAATCCAGGCGAGCACGTCGTCGCGCACAAAATGATGCTGCGGACCAACAAAGCCGTTCTGGCGCATATTGCGCTCGGCCCAGTCCAGGTAGGTGTTGGAAAGGTCGACCGTCACGGTCTCCTCGACGCCGCCATCGGCCGCGTAGCAGGTGGCAGTGCCGGTGTAGGCAAACAGGTTGAGGAAGCGGCGCGCCTGCTTGGCGTGCTCGCGCACCAGGTTGCGCGTGACGCGATGATCCAGGAAGATGCCCACATCCAAATAGTCGTCAAAGTTGACGGCAAAGGTGAGTCCACCCTCTTCGATGAGCGGCAGGCGACGGCGCGCGATGTTGGCGCGCTCGCCCGAGCCGCCCTTGCCGGCGCCCTGCTTACCGTACTGCGAGCCGCCACGTGAGCGCATGCGGGCCTTGGCGTGCACGTGCTCGGCCGGAACATCAAGGATGCGCGGCGAGATGGCCAAGATGTCGAGCATGCGGGCCTGGGCCAGCGCGGGATCGATGGTCTTGGGTGCGGCGTATTCGGCGATGACGAGCCAGCGGCCCGGCGTCTGCGGGCAGCCCTCGTACAGATCGATGGCGGCGGAGTAATCGGGCAGGTCGGCATCGTAGACGCGGTAGCAGCTCACGCCCTCGCGCTTGGCCCACTTGCGGCGCAGACGGGCATTCTTGCGCAGGCGGTTGGCGAACTGCTCCGACTCGGGGATGAGCACGGGCAGCGGCTTGCCGTCGCCCAGGTCGATCGTGGCAGCAGGTTCGGGCATGGGAGTATCGGCGGCTTCGTCATGAGCGTCTGCGGTCTGCTCCTCGGCATCTGCACTGGTCGCAGCTTCAAATGCCACGGCGGCGTGATCGAGCGAGGGCCAAACCTCAATAGTTGCCTCTTCATTGTTGGGCATGACGGCGATCGAGCACTCGGGCTCGGCGTGGAGCGCGCGGGCCAGCAATCCATCGCGGGTGAGCGCGGCGACCGGCGCCGCGGCAAGCTCGGGCGCGCGGCGCAGCTCGCCGACCAGCGTCATGGCGTCGTGCATGAGCGAAAGTGGTGTCTCGGTCGTATCCGCGACCACGGCGGCACCGGCGACGGCGCCCGCGTGGTCCAGTACGGTGGCGGACTTGGCGGCGCAGAAATCGACAAAACGCTTGTAGCCGGCGCACTTGACCATGCGCTCGGCGGTCTTGCGGGCGGCGGGGTCGATGTCTACGGCCACAATGCGTGCTTGGCGCTCGCGTGCTGCCGCCTCGCGCTCGCGTGCCTCGGCAAGCAACTGCCCCCACAGAGCGGCGTCGTGCAACTGCCAGCCCTCAAAGCCCCAGTGGTCGCGGGCGGCGCCCGGTGCACGGTCAGTCAGGATATTCACGGCCTCCAGCAGCAGGCCGCCGCCGGCGCACGAGGCGTCGATCAGCGTGGGCAGGGCCTCGTTCTCGTAATCGTCGGCCGTCAGCTCGCGCTCGCACAGTGCGGTCCAGCCGACCTGTGCCAGCACCAGGGCGGCGTAGTCGGGGCGCAGCACGTGCGTGCCCTCGCCGGTGCGGGTCGCTGCGGGCGGCAGGCGTTTGAACAGCGGGTCGCCCGAAAGGTCCAGGCTAATGCTCGCGCGACGCTGACGCAACGAAAGCAGCAGGTGAACATCGGGGTCGGCGGCGTCGACATCGGCGCGACGGCCCGTGGCCTCGGCCAGACGGTCGCACAGCGCGTCCTTGGCGCGCAGGGCCGAGAAGCGCGTGTTGCGCAGCTGCTCGGTCACGCCGCGGGCGGTGATGGAAATGGTGGCGCCGGGGCGGACGATGTTCTCCCAGGCGATGTCGTAAACGCTATCGTACAGCTCGTCGGCGTCCTGCGCCTCAAAGCGCCCGAGCACCGCAAACACGCGGCTCGCCAGACGCGACCACAGACAGGCGCGGTAGCCTTCTTCGAGCTCGCCCTCAAACGTGGCGCGGCCCTTCAGCCGGCGAACATGCGAAAGCCCGAGGCGTTTAAGCTCATCGGCGAGTGCGGACTCAAAGCCCTCGGGGCAGCTTGCGTAAAATTCCATGGGTGACCTCTCTGGTTGCGTCGCTCCATTATATGATGGATGCTTCGTTTACTCTCGCCCCCGAAAGGAACCCATATGATTGATGCGTGCCCCGATTCTGCCGTGCTCTTTTTTGACGTGGACGGCACGCTGACGTCGTTCGATCCCGACGATATGACCGATAAGGACTTCAATGCAGTCCATCCGTCGAAGGCCGTTGTCGATGCATTTGGTCGCCTGCGCAATGCAGGTCACCAGGCATTTATCTGCACGGGTCGTCCCTTGTGGCTGATTGCCGATGGCCTGCGTGCTTTGGAGCCTGCGGGTGTCGTTGCCATGGCGGGAGCGACGCTCGAGGTCGAGGGCCGCGTGGTACACGAGGACTGCTTTGGCGAGGACGTTATCGAGGAGCTCGCGCGCCGTATGGCAGCGGCAGGGATTGAGGCCTTTTTCGAGACCAACGTGGCTACTTTTGCCCTGGAACCCGCGGGTGTTGAGCAGTCGTCTCTGATCGGCACTTCTGTGGTGCACAGCGCCGAGGAGATGCGCGTCGACGGCAGTCTGCGCGTGGGCAAGGTATGCCTCAATGTGCCCAGTTTGGCTCGCGTAGCCAATGATGACGGCTTTATCGATCGCGAGTTTGAGCTGTGCAACACCGGTGGTCAGAATCGCGAGCTGAGTCCCAAGGGCATTGACAAGGGCGTGGGCGTGGCGCGAGCGCTGGCGTATCTGGGCCGCACTGGCAACGCGCGCACCTTTGGCTTTGGTGATTCGGGTAACGACCTGGGCATGCTCGCCGCTGTCGAGACGGCCGTGGCCATGGGCAACGCTATGCCCGAGGTCAAGGCGGTCGCCGACTACGTGACCGACGATGTCGCACACGACGGTACCGTCACAGCGATGCAGCATTTCGGCCTCATCTAATGAATCCCGCGTTCTGACGTTTGCTCAAACTGCGACTCTTCGCTTTTGCATGCTCAATCGATTTATCAATCCAAACACTGAGGTGTTTATACCGTTCGCCGAGAAGATAAAAAACCGCAGCTCACGCCTTGATAAACGTAGGTAAAGTGTTTAGCAGTTTAACGCCCATGTGCAAGCGAAAGGAATCAGGCAGATGACAATCAAGGTGTTCGCTGACGGTGCAAACCTCGAGGGCATGCTCGACATGTACGAGAACGGCAACGTTCAGGGTTTCACGACCAACCCGTCCCTTATGAAGAAGGGCGGCGTGACGGATTACCGCGCGTTTGCCAAGGAGGTCCTGACCCACATCACCGATGTGTCCGTCTCGTTTGAGGTCTTTGCCGATGACGTCGAGACCATGGAGGTCGAGGCGCGCGAGATCGCTACCTGGGCCGAGAACGTCTACGTCAAGATTCCGTGCGTGACCACCAAGGGCGAGTCCACCGCCGAGCTGGTCCGCAAGCTTTCCGCCGACGGCATCAAGGTCAACGTCACTACTATCTTTACGCCTACGCAGGTCGATGAGATGGTCGAGGCCGTTGACACCGAGACGCCGTCCATCATCTCGCTCTTTGCCGGCCGCATCGCCGATACCGGCGTCGACCCCATTCCGTTTATGACGGAGTCGGTCAAGAAGGCCGCCGCAAAGCCCAACTGCGAGGTCCTGTGGGCGTCCACGCGCGAGCTCATTAACATTTACCAGGCCGAGGCCTGCGGTTGCCAGATCATCACGGTGCCCAACAGCATCCTGGCCAAGCGCAAGAACATTGGTCGCGACCCGTACGAGGTCTCGCTCGATACCGTGCGCGGTTTTGCCAAGGATATCGCCTCGCTCGGTTTCCATATCCTGCCGTAGCGCGAACACCGACTGTACCGTGGGCTGTTCGCCCCGGCCTTTCCTTTCCCTATCGCTCACGCGCTCCGCGAGGGTCGCGCTAGGCAAAGGAAAGGCCGGGGCTGCCGGTACGAGTTTGCCAGCAAGTTGGCGCTCGGTTTCCATATCCTGCCGTAAGCAAGGGTACCCCCGCCTGCGCCGTGCAAAATTGAGAGTATTCAGCAAGGTAAAGGTCTTTATCAGTTAACCGAAGCATGGAACGGCCCCCGTTTTGGCTCTGACGACGCTAAAACGGGGGCTGTTTTTTTGCTTTTTCGTTTCTGAGGGGCATCCGGAACGGTGGAATTTGCAGAATACTCGCGATTTTGCACATTGCTACAGGGGGTACCTTTGCTTTGGCGGTTTACTTTCCCTGCACCATGGTGAGCGAGATCTTCTTGCGGTCGCGATCGACTTTCTCGACCCACACCTTGACCGTGTCACCGACGCGCACCACGTCGCTCGGGTGCTTGACAAAGCGGTTGGCCAGCTTAGAGATATGTACGAGGCCGTCCTGGTGCACTCCCACGTCGACGAAGGCGCCAAAGTCCACAACGTTGCGCACCGTGCCCTTGAGTTCCATGCCGGGTTCCAGGTCGTCGATGGAAAGCGCCGAGCGGCTAAAGACCACCTCGGGCGCGTCATCGCGCGGGTCGCGACCGGGCTTCTTGAGTTCGTTAACGATGTCGATGAGCGTGAGGGTGCCGCAGTTCAGATCGCTAGCCAGCGTCGAGATGCTGCCCAGACGGCGCTCGATGTCGGGCACGCCGCCGCGGCTGAGCTCGCTGGCTTTAACGCCTGCGCGCTCCAGGACGGACGTGGCCACCTCATAGCTCTCGGG
>CABUZF010000079.1 GCA_902495985.1 uncultured Collinsella sp. | reverse complement strand
GCAGAACTGCGCATAGCCACGACCGTTGTCCAAGATGACCTGCGTGGCGGAGGCATCGAGCACGGTGACCTCGGGCAGAACCGGAGCGGGCTCCTCAGCAGGCGCGAACTCAGCTTCGGCGATTTCCTCGGCAGGTTCCTCGACGGGCTCGGGCGCCGCCTCGGTCTCGGGCACTGCCTCGACCTCGGCAGCCTCCGCGTCCTCGACGTCCTCGGCGACCTGCTCTTCGGGGGCCACAGCAGTCTGAACCTTGGCCTTCATCGCCGCGACAAAGCCGGCGGGCATGCCGTCAAACTCGCGAACACCGGCAAGCGAACGCTCGATATCCTTGGCGAACGCTTCGGACACAGTCGCCACATGGCGCTCGGCGGCCTTGGCACGGGCCTCGCGCTTGGGATTGGGCTGACCCGCTCGGTTGGACCTGCGGTTACGGTTCCTGTTGTCGACGTCTGCCATAAGTGGTCACCTTTCCTGTCGCTGCCGCTATCGGCTTTTCCCATCCATGATACCCCGCCGCTACAAAAAAGACGGCCCCGTAGGACCGCCTTTCACATCGTTTTACCGCGTCCGACAAGAAACGCTGCAATCCCCCGCGCTAGTCGCGACGACCGAGGATGTTCAGGATGCGCAGGAACACGTTGATAATGTCCACGAACAGATTGGACGCCATGAGCACCGCATTGGGCAGCGTAGGCGGCACTGTCGTGGCAACATAGGTGTCGTAGCCAATAAAGCCGGCAAACACCACAATCACGATCAGGTCGGTGATGGTCTGCGAAACGCCCATAAACATCAGCACAATCTCAACCAAAATGGTGGCAAGCAGAATACCAAAGCCGATGCCATATACGCGCTGGAAAAACTTGGGGAACGTCACGCCCAAGGCGCCAAAGACAAAGGTGATAGCGGCCGTGGCGATAAAGGCAGTGTTGATGGTGGGCAGGTCGTAGTTGGCAAGGCCAAACGACGCGGTCAGGCCAAAGGTACTCGCAAAGATTACGTAGCCCACAAGGGACAGGCCCACGGACTGCTTGCCCGCAGCAGCCGACATCATGACCATGCCGACGATGGTTAAAATAAACGAGCCAAAGACCAGCGGTAGGGCGGCGCCGCTCATCATCATGCGCGCAAACGACATGGTGCTCGTAAAGTAGGCGCCAGCGCCCATGGCGCAAAAGCCCAAGAAGATCAGGGCAGACATGGTGAGATTGTACGCGCGCGGCGACATCTCCTTGGCGCGGCTTGCGCCGCTCTCGACGGGGCCGTTCTGATAGCCCTGGATATCGTTCATAGGTTCGTCCTTTCAAAAAGCGCCACAAATAACGGCGCAGTAGCTGACAAGATTCCTGTCATTGTACCCGAACGCCGTGCGTCCTTACCTACGGCGCTCGCCCTCAAGCGTACGGTCGAATGCCCACACCCACCAACGCATCAGGTGGGCCTGCGAGCCATCTGGTCGTTCGCGCGTCTGGTCCTCCAGATACAACTCGGTCGCGTGCCCGCCAAAACGCACCTTATAGGTTGCCGTACGGATGCCGTGAACCGTCAGGCCAAACCCAGCGGTCGAGACAATCTCGTCAATCGTAAAGCAACGACCGTCGACCCAGCAGACGGTGACCGGCACGACCTGTCCGCCCGCGAGGATGCGAGCCACGACGTCCACATACTGCTTGTGCACGCGCCGAGTTTTGCCATCTGTCTGTCGATATTCCATGTCTCCTATTATCGAACGCATGTTTGCATGTTGTAAAGCGAACAGACTGTGGTTTTGGAGTGTCGGAGCGAACGCGCGTGTCCGCATGGCGTGATAGCAAAAAGAACACCCACGGTCAACAGGGCTAATATTCAATTTTAGTGCCAAAAAATTACTTCTCCCATCAGAACTCGGCAAAGAAACCCGTAGGAGGTGATACGATTTATCATGTTTTTGTAACGTGTCTGCAAACTTCGAGAAAGCCCATATATGGACGTAACGTTCTCAACCTTCCTCGGCCAAATTGTGTCGAACCCAGTCCTTGCCGTCACCGTGATCCTCGCGTTGGGCGCCATCTTCGTCAATGGATGGACCGACGCGCCCAACGCCATCGCGACCTGCGTCACTACGCGTTGCATGCCCGCCCGCGCCGCCATTCTCATGAGCGCCGCATTCAACTTCCTCGGCGTGCTCATCATGACGCACTTTAACGCGAGCGTCGCCAACACCATCTCACATATCGTCGATTTTGGCGGAAACAGCACCATGGCGCTCGCGTGCCTCTGCGCGGCGCTGTTCTCCATCGTCGTCTACGGCGCCACAGCGTCGCGTTTTGGTATCCCCACCTCGCAAAGCCACAGCCTTATCGCCGGCCTGACCGGTGCCGCTATCGCCCTCGGCGGCGCGAGCAGCGTCAACGTCCACGAGTGGATGAAGGTCATCTACGGCCTGGCGCTCTCCATCGGTCTGGGCTTTGTCATGGGCTGGATCCTGTGCAAACTCGTCTCGATTCTGTTTGCCGCCGCCAACAGGCGACGTGCCAACGTCTTCTTTAAATACGCTCAGATCGCGAGCGCTGCGGCCATGAGCTTTATGCACGGTGCGCAGGATGGACAGAAGTTCATCGGCGTGCTCTTTTTAGGCGTAGCCTTCGCAAACGGCCAGACGAGCGTCGGCGATGCCGGCATCCCCATCTGGATTATGCTGCTGTGCTCGGCCACTATGGGTATCGGTACCAGCGTGGGCGGTGAGCGCATCATCAAGTCCGTCGGCCAGAGCATGGTTAAGCTCGAGAAGTATCAGGGCTTCTCCGCCGACCTCGCGGGCGCCGCGAACCTGCTGCTTGCCACCCTTACCGGCATCCCCGTGTCCTCCACCCACATCAAAACCTGCGCCATCATGGGCGTCGGTGCCGTCAAGCGCCTCTCGGCCATCAACTTCGGAGTCGTCAAGGACATGATGTTCACCTGGTTCTTCACCTTCCCCGCCTGCGGACTCATCAGCTTTGTCATGGCCAAGCTGTTCATGATGTTCCTCTAGCCACGCTGAGCGTCCATCCGGACCGCAATACCTCGCCCACCCGTCTTCGCCTCGAAAGGACCCACCCATGGCAAAGAAACCCGATTCGTTCTACTTTGACAACTACGTCGCTTGCGCCGACCTCGCCGTCCAGGCCGCAGAGCTGCTCACCAAGATTTTTGAGAACTTCGATCCCGCGCAGATTCACGACATGCTCAATAAGATGCATGCGATTGAGCATGCGGCAGACAAGAAGCACCACGAGCTCGAAGACGCCCTGCTCACCGCCTTTATCACCCCGCTCGAGCGCGAGGATCTGGATCTGATGAGCTGCGCGCTCGACACCGTGCTCGACCGTATTGAGGGCGTCGTGCAGCGCGTCTACTTCACCAACATTCAGAGCATCCATCCCGACGCCATCGTCATCGCCCACAAGGTGACTGACGCCTGCCGCGCCATGAAAGACCTGATGGTCGAGCTTCCCAACTACCGCAAGTCCAAAACGCTGCGCGAGCTGGTCATCCAGATCAACACCATCGAGTCCGAGGCCGACGAGCTCTACATCAACGCCATGCGCAACCTGCACGTTAACGGCAAGGATCCGCTCGAGGTCATCGCTTGGCGTGACGTCTACGCCTTCCTGGAGTACTGCGCCGACTGCTGCGAGAATGTGGCCGATGTTGTGGATTCGATTGTCATGAAGAACAGTTAATTGGGGGCACGTATCCCACCGGTCGCGGGCCCGACCACTAATACCTTTTTCACTCCAGCTGCAAGCAGAGTCGTTCAAAAGGTATTAGTGGTCGGGCCCGCTCCCTTACGTACCACCATTGGGAACCTTGGCTGATAGCTAGAATGCGATGGGGACTTGGCCGATGCGACCTTTTATGCCCGATTGGATACTTTGGGGCGGTGATGGGCGTTTGGCTGGATGGGGCTCTGGGTACCTTTTGTTTTACTTTGGATTGATTTGCTGACTTTGGAGGGTTTGGTTATGGGATATTTGGATCTGGCCCGTTCTCGTTATTCTTGTCGTGAGTTTGAAGATCGGGCTGTGGAGCAGGCTGTGGTGGATGCCATTGTTGAGGCTGGGCGTATTGCTCCTTCTGCTTGCAATAATCATCCTTCTCGTGTGATGGTGTTGGATACGCCTGAGCTTCTGGAGAAGGCTGCTGCTTGTCAACCTCGGTTTGCTCGTGATGGATCTATCTTTGGGGCTCCGCTTGTCTTCCTTATTTGCAGCGTTACCGATGATGCTTGGGTGCGCCCGTATGATCAGATGAACTCGAGTGCCATCGATACTTCGATCGTCTGCGATCAGATGATGATGGAGGCCACCGAGCAGGGCCTGGGAACGTGCTGGGTATGCCATTTTAAGCCTGAGGTGGCACAGGAGCAGTTCAACCTGCCCGAGGGCGCCTATCCCTATCACATGCTCGTCTGTGGCTATCCTGCCGACCACATCGCCGATCCCGAGCATCGCGAGGCCCGCACCATTCCCCTCCCCGACTTCCTCCTCAAGTAGATTTTTAGGACATGCCTTAAAACCTACCCTTGACCGCTCACCCGTTCGCCGAGCTCTGCGCCATTATGTGCAGGGCTCGGTTTTTTATGTTGCGCGCCACGGCACAGTCATAAAAAAAGGACCCGCAAGCTGCGGGTCCTTTCTAGGCACTAAATTGCAGGCCGAATGTTAGTCCAGGTCGTCAGCGGCAAAGTTGTCGATCGGGGCGAAAGGATCGGCCACAGGGACAACCGGGTCAGCAACGGGCAGCGGCTCGGCGGGAACAGTCACCGCAGGAGAAGCGGCAGAACCGACCGGCGTGGAGGCCATGAGGTCGGCCGGGAAGGAGTTCTGGGCATCGTCCATAAAGTGCTGGATGAGCTTGAGATACTCGGCCTTGAACTCCTCACGAGAAGCCTTGAGACGATCGATCTCCTCGAGCTCGGCCTGCTTTTCGGTCAGAGCCTGGCGGATAACCTCGCGGGCCTTAGCGTCAGCCTCGTTGCGAATACGCTCAGCGTTCTCATTGGCATCGTTGACGATGGTCTCAGCGGTCTGCTGGGCAGCGATCAGGGCAGCGGAAATCTGGCGCTCCTGAGCGGAGAAGTCAGGGGCGGGAGCAGCCACGGGGGCGGCAGGAACGGCCTGGGCGGGGGCATCCTGAGCCTGGGCAAGCTGAGCCTGCGCATCGGCAAGCTGCTGCTCGGTAGCAGTCAGACGACCCTTAAGGTCGACGATCTTAGCGAGCATAGCGTCAACCTCAGAGGACAGCGTCTCCAAGAAGACGTCGACCTCGGCAGGATCGTAGCCACGCTTGGCCTCAGAGAAAGTCTGAGCCTGGATGTCTGCAGGGGTAATAGCCATAACAAGTCTCCTTTTTCATCGCCTCGGCGCTACACGCCCGACGTAAGTTACTAAGTCAGTTCTATACGAGTATACCTATAAGAAGCTGCAGAACCAGCCTCTGCACCAACTGCAACGCAATAATCGCAACGACCGGCGAAAAATCGATACCGCCCATCGGCGGGATGAAACGACGGAACAGGTTGAGCCACGGACCGCACACGCTATCAAGCACCGCGGCAATATCCTGAAGCAAACCACCCTGCTTCATGGGAATCCACGTCATAAAGCAGTAGACGACAATGAGCGTGGAATAGAAGTTGAACAGCGTGTTGACCAGTTGGACGATAGTGTAGATGTTGATGGGGATCTCCTCGTCTTGTCTTTACTTAAGGTAGCCGTCGGCACGAAGCTTCTTGAGATCGGAATCTTTGACCTCGCAGCCGGCGGGCAGCACCATGAACACGCGGTCGCCTACCTCCTTGACCGTGGCGCCCAGACCACAGGCAAAGCCGTAAGAGAAGTCCAAGACGCGCTTGGCAACTTCGGTGCGTACGCCCACAAAAATCAGTGCGACAGGCTGCTTGGTGCGTACGCGGCGCACCACGGTCTCCACGTCGTCATAGCTCTCGGGGCGCAGGACATAGGCCGGCAGCTGCGGCGTGGCGTTGATGATATTGCTCGCATAGGCCGAGGCATCGCTCGGTGCAGGCGCGGGCGCAGCGGCGGCACGGGCGCGGG
>CABUZF010000078.1 GCA_902495985.1 uncultured Collinsella sp. | reverse complement strand
GGAATCGGACATAGCCTACCCCCTCTTCTTCTTGGAAATCAGACGGACAATGCCCACCAGCGCGGCGGAGATGATAAACAGGACCACACCCATGCCAAAGAGCGCCGAACGGTGCAAGCCCGAGGAGTAGCTCATGTCGAGCGCAATCTGGCTCGTGAGCGTCGAGATGGGGCTCGCGATGCTATCGGGAATGACCGGAGCATTGCCCACGACCATGAGCACGGCCATGGTCTCGCCGATGGCGCGCCCCATGCCCAAAACGATGGCGTCCACAATGCCCAGCTTGGCGGCCGGCAGCACGACCTTGTAGATGGTCTGCCACTTGGTGGCGCCCATGGCATAGGAAGCTTCGCGAATACCCATGGGAATGGAATTGAGGGCATCGATGGTGAGCGTGGTGATGGTGGGGACGATCATGATGGCGAGCACGAACCACGCTGTCAGTGCGCCAAAGCCAAGGCCGCCGGTCAGCTGCGCGATAAACGGACGGATGATGACCATGCCAAAGAAGCCGTAGATGATGGAGGGAATGCCCGCCAGCAGGTCGACGGCAGGGCTGATGAGCTTGCGCACGCGCTTGCCGGCGATTTCGACCAGGTATACGGCCGTACCCACACCTAGCGGCACGCCCATGGCGAGCGCACCGACGGTCACCAGACCTGAGCCGGCAAGCAGCGACATGATGCCGTAGTGGCCCTCAGAGGGCGCCCACGTAAAGCTAAAGAAGTCCGCCAGACCGATGTCAGTAAAGACGGGCAGCGCCGAGTACGTGGTAAAGACAAAAATTAGGATGACGGTAACGACCGCCAAGAACGCGCAGGCAAAGAAGATCCACTGCAGCGCCTTCTCCTTGATATAGGTACTGCGCGATACGAGAGCCAGCTCGCGCTTCTTGGGTGCCTGAGCATTCTGCTCAGTCTGGGAGTTTTCCTGTGCTTCCATGCTACTCACTCCCCTTCTCGTCGTTGGTGACGGGGATAAAGCCCGCCTCGCGAATCTGCTTGTCCATCTTTTCGGACGTCACGTAGTCGATGTAATCCTGCGCCTGCTGCGAAGGCGCACCCTTAACAAAGAAGTAAAGGTCGCGCGAGATGGGATAGCCGCCGCTCGCGACCGTCTTCTCGGACGCCTCAACATGATTGACCGAGACGGCCTTGACCGAGGTCTTGGCGTTGAGGCTATCGACGAAGCCCAGCGAAATGTAGCCAATGGCACCGCGCGAACGAGATACCACGTCGCGCACCTGGCCCGTGCCCGAAAGAACGGCCGAGCGGCGATCGAAGGGGGTGCCGTCCATCACGATGGTGCGAAAGGCCTCACGCGTGCCGGACGCCTCATCTCGGTTGATAACCTGAATCCTCAGGTCCTCGCCACCGACTTCTTTCCAGTTGGTGATCTTGCCGGCGTAAATATCGCGGAGCTGCTCGGTCGAGAGGTTATCGACCGGATTATCGTCGTTCACGATGACCGCGATACCGTCGTGGGCAATGACGATGGGAGTCAGGCCCAGATCCTGTTCGTCGGCATTGAGTCCACGGGAGGAGCTGGCGATATCGGCCGTGCCGGCGCTGACGGCCTCGATGCCAGCAGAAGAACCCAAACCGGAAACGAGCACGTCGATGCCGGTCTCCTCCTTAAAGCCCTCGGCCGCAATCTCGGCGATAGGAAGGCAGGTCGTGGAGCCAGCGACGGTAATGGAAGAGGTAGAAGATCCCGAAGAACAGGCGCACAGCGTAAGCGTAAGCACAGCGGCGCTCAGGACCGATACGATCTTTCTCATAGCATCACGCCGATCGCAGCATGGCGCCCACAGGTGCCGCCCTCGTTACGGTAGGAATAAAAGCGGTCGTTCTGACGCACGGTCGAAAGCTGGGTATCCACGATATTATCCGCGTCGACACCGACATCTACCAGCGCCTCGCGAATGGCAGCGGAAAGATCGAGCATGCGAGAGGTACTCGCATCGATGCAAGAGAACTCGGCGGCAAAGCGATCCATGAGTTCCTGGGATACCTCATATTCGTCACCCAAGATATGGGGGCCGATATAGGCGGAAACGCCGCTCGCATCGCAACCGGCAGCATCGCAAAGCGCCTGGCACGCCTTGGCGGAAATGCGTGCAATCGTGCCCTTCCAACCGGAGTGCACCACGGCAAATCCGCCAGGGGCCACCAGCACCACGGGAACGCAGTCGGCAAAGCAGAGCAGCACGGGTACGTTATGCGCCGTACAGACGATGGCATCGCAGCCCTCGGCAATCTGCTCGCGGACGTCCTCAAGGTCATCGGCGCCGTTCGAGGTCACCGCAACGATATGGTCACCATGGACCTGATTGGGAACGAGCAGGTTGTGCTCGCACTCGGCGGCACCCATAGCCTCGAGCGCGCGACGACGATTTTCTTGAACAGCAAAGGGATCATCGCCAACATGCGAGCCCAAGTTGAGTGAGGAGTACGCATCTTCGGAAACACCACCGGCGCGCTCGGTGAAGGCAAAGCGAACATCGGATGTCGCGCCTTCCACCAACGTAACTCCATCATGGTCGACACGCGAAACTTTGTCCGCACGTGCTGCCATACTAAAGCCTCCTAATAACACAAGTACCGCGGCATCGCCGCTACAGCCAGCGTTTATACGGCTGTCATACTTCTCTAAAAGGATACCTGCTGCGCTGGAGGCAATCGTAAAGGGAACGTAAAGAGATTGGAGGTTCTAGTTTACAAAGTCGAAATAAAAAGGGCGCGTCCATACGGACACGCCCCTGTGCACAACAATGCAAAGAACGACTTAGAAGCTGCCGCGCTTCAGGAAGTCGGGAAGCTCGAACTGATCGTTGCCGAAGTTAGGAAGCTCGGTGCCACCGACGTTGCGGGTCGGAGCGGCCTGAGCCGGGCTGGTGGCCGGAGCGGTGCGCTGCGGCTCAGCGGAGGCAGCGGCCTTGCTCTGAGACTGCTGAGCAGCAAAGAGCTCGTCCTGACGGTTGACGTTGGAGTCGGAGAAGCCCGTAGCGATGACGGTGATACGCACCTGATCGCCCAGGGACTCGTCGACAACGGTACCGAAGATGATGTTGGCCTCGGGGTCGACGGCGTTGGCGACAACGTCGGCGGCGTCGCTGATCTCCTGGATGCCCAGGTCCTTGGAACCGGCGATGGAGAGCAGCACGCGTGTGGCACCATCGATGGAGCTCTCGAGCAGCGGGCTGGAGATGGCCTGCTGGGCTGCGTCGACGGCACGGGTATCCCCAGAAGAGGTACCGATACCCATCATGGCGGTACCGGCCTGCTTCATGATGGTCTTAACATCGGCGAAGTCCAGGTTGATGATACCGGGGACGGTGATGAGGTCGGTGATGCCCTGGGTGCCCTGGGAAAGGACGCCATCAGCAATCGCGAAGGCCTCGAGCATGGTGGTCTTCTTCTCGGCGATGTCGAGCAGCTTATCGTTAGGGATGACAATCATGGTGTCGACGCAATCGGAGAGGGTCTTAATGCCCTCCTCGGCGCTCTTCTTGCGCTTGCGGCCCTCGAAGGTGAAGGGCTTGGTCACGACGGCGACGGTCAGTGCACCGACCTCGTTCATCGCGATATCGGCAACGATGGGAGCAGCGCCGGTACCGGTGCCACCGCCCTCGCCGCAGGTGATGAACACCATGTCGGCACCAGCAAGCGCCTCGGCAATGTCGTCGCGGGACTCATCGGCAGCCTTGCGGCCAACCTCGGGGTTGGCGCCGGCGCCCAGGCCGCGGGTAAGGTCGGTGCCGATGTGCACCTTGATATCGGCATCAGAGATCGCGAGTGCCTGAGCATCGGTGTTGATGGCAACAAACTCGACGCCGCGGATGCCCTCTTCGATCATTCGATTGACCGCGTTGGTACCGCCGCCGCCGACGCCGACCACCTTAATGACGGCAAGGTAGTTGTTGATCTCTGTCTCGTGCATGTCGGTCCTCCGAACAAAGGTTATAGCCATAGCATGGGTCGACCCCTGCGCACATTAACCTTCAGGTTGAAAGTAAATGCAAAGGTAAACCGTATTATGTTTGCACATTATGAACGTATCAGTCAAATAATTGACCGTGAAAACCAAACAAACCAGATAAACGGCGTGGTATGGCCCCTCAACAAAGTAACAACCAGCGCTACGAGGTCGGAGCATTCCTAAATGTGTAGTTGCCCGGAGAGCGCACATTGATATACGTTACGCCCTCTACCTGCGAAAGCAACTTGGTGACTACGCGTTCTTTCTTGGCGATATCGTTCGAATCGCCCAGCGACACCTCAATGCCGTTATTGAGGTTTGCCGAGATGGCTTCGACCGAAGGCGTGGAAATATCCTTGACTTGTCCCAAGAACTCGCTCGAAAAACCACGCACATAATCCAGGCCGGCCTTAACGGCTTTGGAGTTCACCGCCTGGCCGGAAACCGGAGCGACATCCGCCGAGACATCAGTCAACAGCACCGCGCCATAATGCTTAGCGAGCGCCAGCGCGGCATCGATTCCGGTCAGGGTATCTGAGCCCTGCCCTGTCGTGATGACGTTGCCCTGGTCGTCCACTTCGACCGACGTCGACAGTGGGGCGATCCAGGTGTCATCATCCCCGATGGCCCAGGCAAGGTCATCGGAGCTGATATAGGCAATTGCGATGACCTTGCGCTCCATAGGCGTAATGATGAGCGTATGCGGGAACTGACGCTGGACATCCACGCCCGAGACCCACGGGTTCTGCTTGAGATCCTCGGTAATCTGGTCGGGATCGACGTTAAAAAGCGACGTTCCCTCGGGCAAATCGATCAGCTGGATAGCATCGTGCTTCGTCACATGCTCGCTGCCTTGAATCTGAATATCAGTGGCGGTAAACAATCCAGAGTTAATCACCACGATGGCAACGACGACGAGCACGGCCAAGACGGCCAGAACGCCGCCCACGATTTTGCCTTTGCCTGTAACGACAGAAGCGGCGTCTGATGTTTTATTTACCATCGCCCCAAGTGAAGACAACGGGTTGACGCTTTTTTTACCCGAAGGCTTCTTGACGGTAACCGGGACCGATGTCAGCGAGCGCGGTTTCGATGCGCCCAGCGTGCGACCTGGACGCGGCGCTTTAGTTCCTGTCGAGGGCTTAGGAGTTGCCATGGGACGGGCAGGTTTGGCGCCCATAACAGGCTTTGACGTCACCGAGGGACGCGAGGACTTTTTTGCGGCCGGACGATTACCGAGCTGCGAGCCGACGACCGGACGACTGGTCTGTCGAGCATGCCCGACAGACTTAGAATGCGCGACGGTATTGCGTTGAGGTTTGGCAGGCGCGCCGGAACGCCCTCCGGCGCGGCGGAAGGTGGGTTTCGATGCTCTAGAAGCCGAGGAATTTAACTTCCGGTCTGAGCTCGATGCCATACGCCTCCCTCACCTTTCCGTGCACATGTCTGATAACCGCGGCAACGTCATCGGCCGAGGCAGTTCCGTTATTAACGATAAAATTAGCGTGAACGGGCGAAACTTCCGCGCCGCCAATTGAAAAACCCTTTAATCCACAATCCTCGATAAGCTTGCCCACACTCGCATCGGGCGGATTGCGAAAGACCGACCCGCAGGATGCGCGACCCATGGGCTGCGTACGCTTGCGCCTCGTCAGGTACCGCTCCATGCGCTCGCGAATGTCGGCCTTGGGCGCCGGTTTAAGCTTGAGCACGCACTCGAGGATGATCTCATTGCGGGGAAGGCTACATTCGCGGTAGCCCCAAGTGATCTCGGACCCCGCATAATGCTTGATACCGGATGCCGGGTCAAACGTTACGACATCCTCAACCAGCGAGCCAATCCACTCGGTCCGTGTGCCGGCATTCATAGATATCGCACCGCCGACCGAACCAGGGATGCCAACGGCAAACTCAAGGCCCGAGAGGCTACGCGACAGGGCATCGTTGACCAGGCGCGCAAACATCACGCCCGCACCGACCGTCAGCGTACAACCGTCATCGGCAACAACCGTGCGCTGAAACTCACGTCCGAGCGAAATGACGGCACCGCGATAGCCGCCATCGGCAACCAGCAGATTGGAGCCCTTGCCGATGATGACCCACG
>CABUZF010000077.1 GCA_902495985.1 uncultured Collinsella sp. | reverse complement strand
GCGAGGACATTGGCATGGTGTTCCAGGGTTTTAACCTGTTCAACAACATGGACGTGCTCGACAACTGCACGCTTGCGCCCGTCACGCTCAAAAAGATGAGCAAGGCCGAGGCCGAGAAGGTCGCGATGGAGCATCTGACGAGTGTGGGGCTCGAAAAGTTCGCGCACGCCGCCGTGGGTCGCCTGTCCGGTGGTCAAAAGCAGCGTGTGGCCATTGCGCGTGCCCTGTGCATGAATCCGCAGATTATGCTGTTCGACGAGCCGACCTCCGCACTCGACCCCGAGATCGTGGGCGAGGTGCTCGAGGTCATGCGCAAGCTCGCGGCCGACGGCATGACCATGGTCGTCGTCACGCACGAGATGGCCTTTGCCCGAACCGTGTCCGACCGCGTGGTCTTTATGGACAAGGGCGTGGTGCTCGAGGACGCCGCGCCGGCCGAGCTCTTCGGCAACCCCAAACACCAGCGCACTCGCGAGTTCCTCTCTCGCTATCTCGAGGACAAATAACCGACGCAAACGCTTGCGTGGCAGGGCCGCTCCCGTGGGGCGGCCTTTGTCGTCACAATCGAAAGGATGTCATGGCCGAGGTTTGGCGCTTCTTTGCGCATGAGGACGATTTTGCCGATATAGACGAGGCCGGTGCGTGCGAGCGCTTGGGTCGCGTGCTGTCGTTTCCGACCATCTCGAGCATGGATGCCGAGGCGGTGGACTGGCAGCCCTTCGACGATCTGCGCGCCTATATGCAGCAGGCCTGGCCGCGCGTGTTTGCGGCGGGCGAGGTCGAGCTTATCGATCACTCGCTGTTGGTGACGCTTGGCGGCAGCGATCCGGCTCTTAAGCCCGTTATGCTCATGGGCCACATGGATGTGGTTCCCGTGGTGCCGGGTACCGAGGCCGACTGGACGCACGCCCCCTTTAGCGGGCACGTGGGCGACACCTACATCTGGGGCCGCGGCGCGATCGACATGAAGGACCAGGTCGCAGGCATTCTCGAGGCTGTCGAGTATGCGCTGGCGCACGGCTGGCAGCACGAGCGCACGCTGCTCCTGGCCTTTGGCCAGGACGAGGAGACAACGCAGTACGGTGCAGGCGCCATCGGTCGCGCGCTCGAGGAGCGCGGCATTGAGCTTGAGTACCTGATCGACGAGGGCGACTACCGCATCGTTCCGGCTGTCGAGTACGGTGCGGGCGAGGGCTGGCTTATGCATGCCGACCTTGCGGAGAAGGGCTATGCCGATATCGTGCTCAAGACGAAGAGTGAGGGCGGGCATTCCTCCAACCCCTACGGTGGCACATCGCTCGAGGTGCTGAGCCGCGCTATCGCCGCAATCTGCGATATCGGGTGGTCGACGCGCGTGACCGACTTGCTTGCCGCCCAGCTTGTCGAGTTAGGGCTGTACACGGCCGATGAAATTGCCGCCAACGGGGGCGCCATTGTCCGCGATTGCCTCGCCAGCAAGAAGCTCTATCCGCTCGTGACCACCACCTGCGCGCCCACGCAGATCGAGGGCGGCAGCACCGGCGCCAACGTAATGCCGCAGGATATGTGGGCCAACATCAACTTCCGCATGCTCGAGGGCACGAGCGTGGCCGACGTTGTGGCGCGCTGCCGTGAGGCGGTTGCCGGGGCGGACCTTGCCGGTCGTGTCGAAGTGGAGCTGGGCCCCGGCAGCTCCGAACCCTCGCCGTCCCCGCGCATCGGTGGTCCCGGCCTCGAGACGGTTCGTTCCATCGCCGCCTGCTATTTCCGTAATCCAAAGGGGACGGAGGAAAACGGATTATTCGAGCCAGTGGTAATTGTGCCCTCGACCGTGATCGGTGCGACCGACGCTGCCAACTACCAGCACATTTGCCCTGAGTGCATTCGCTTCTCGGCCTTTGTGGTTGATGACGATGAGTGTGATCGCGGCGTCCACGGCACCAACGAGCGCATCACCCGCCGCGCCTATCTTCAGGGCGTACGCTTCCTCATCGCTCTGCTTCAGACGCTCTAAAATGTGACAAAGCGACAGTCCCTTTGCTAGCCGTGGGGGACGTTCTTAAACGACTAGTCGTTAAGGAACGTCCCCAACGGCTACGTTCACTCATTCCGTGCGGGTTATATGCAGGTTTGCCTGCGCACGCTATCATGTATGGGTTAGACCGCAACTATGTACCCCATACGCGAAGGGATGCGCATGTATCTGAAGATCGACATGTTCTAGCCGGGCTTACCCCCGCAGTGGCGCCGCGCGCCCCATCAACTCTGCCGATTTTCACCTTCACGCATATAAAGGAGTCCCGCCATGCGCGACAAGCTCGAAAAGATCATCAAGGCCTACGAGGAGCTCGAGAAGAAGCTCTCCGACCCGGCCGTCGCCTCCGATATTAAGGAGTTCACGCGTCTCAACAAGGAGTACGCACACCAGTCCGACCTCATCGCCGCCTCGCGTGAGTACATCGGCGCGCTCGATGACATCGAGGCCGCCAAGGAAATGCTCCACGATACCACCGATGCCGATGAGAAGGAGATGCTCCAGATGGATATCTCCGAAAACGAGGCCAAGCTCCCCCAGCTCGAGGAAGACATCAAGTACATGCTCATCCCGAGCGACCCCAACGACGACAAGAACACCATCGTCGAGATTCGCTCTGCCGCCGGTGGCGACGAGGCGGCCATCTTCGCCGGCGACCTGTACAAGATGTACCAGCGCTTCTGCGAGTCGCGCGGCTGGAAGACCACCGTGCTCGATTCCAGCCCCAGCGAGGCCGGCGGCTTTAAGTCCATCGAGTTCAAGGTCGAGGGCGACCGCGTCTACTCCGTCATGAAGTACGAGTCCGGCGTGCATCGCGTCCAGCGCGTCCCCAAGACCGAGTCCCAGGGTCGCATCCAGACCTCCACGGCAACCGTCGCCGTGCTTCCCGAGGCCGAGGAGATCGACGTTCAGATCAACCAGTCCGACCTGCGCATCGATACTTACTGCGCTTCGGGCCCTGGCGGTCAGTGCGTTAACACCACCTACTCCGCCGTGCGCATCACCCACCTGCCCACCAACACCGTGGTGCAGTCGCAGGAGCAGCGTTCCCAGATCCAGAACCGCGAGGTCTGCATGCAGATGCTGCGTGCCCGTCTGTACGAGATGGAACTCGAGAAGCAGCAGGCCGAGCTCGGCGCCGAGCGCCAGAGCCAGATCGGTCACGGCAACCGTTCCGAGAAGATCCGTACCTACAACCAGCCCCAGGATCGCGTGACCGATCACCGTATCGGCTTCAACTCCACCTACAACGGCGTCCTTCTGGGCGATCAACTCGGCACCGTCATCGAGGCGCTTGCCGCCGCCGAGCGAGCCGAGAAGCTGGCGCAGGCTGTGTAGGTTCCGCCGTTCTACCGAACGGCGGACCAGCCGACGCTGCGCGCCGCCCAGGGCGACAATTTGTCATTCAAAAGGCAAGGCATGACCAGAAGGTCTATGCCTTGCCTTTTTCATGCCAACTTATTCGCCCTGGACGTCGCTCGCTGTCCGCTCTCTACCTGCGGCGTTCTCTTGGGTAGTCATTGGGGACGTTCTTAAATGACTAGTCAACAGGGACATTCTTGCGGTACTTGGCAGTTGGGGACGCTCCTTTTGTGCCGGCAGTTGGGGACTGTCCCTAAAGGCCGGCAGATGGGGACGGTCCTTTGTGGCTGGCTGTGAAGACTGTCTCTGACAGCTAGTCGTTTAAGAACGTCCCCAATGACTAGGTTGGGCACATTGCTTTGTGAGTTTATTCAATCTTCTTTAATAGCAATTAAGTTGTTTACCTGCTTAAATTTACTTATCATTTTTAAAAATAATGCTCGAAAAATCGTTCAAGAAGTCGCGGGGCGATTTTTGACGCGTCGCTCGTCAAGCGATGTGGCAAGTTCTTGGTTTGATATTGGTCAGTTTTGGGGCAACCTTGCCAAAAGCTTGACGGATGCAGATTTAGACGTCGACGAATGAACACTCTAGGCAGGCTCCAAGCAAAATTCTGGGCTGATTCTCGATAATCGCTTCCAATCGTCCCTTGCCGCGTGCCACCCTCGCGTACAATCTGCTCCGACATTCGCGCGCCGCCCGGCGCTTAAGAGGGGAGGACCCCATGGCAAACGAGATCTGGACCATCAAGCGTTGTCTCGAGTGGACCAAGGAGTACCTGGCCGAGCGTGGTGAGGAGCATCCCCGTCTTTCTGCCGAGTGGCTGCTGTGCGCGGCAACGGGCCTGGCGCGTATCGACTTGTATATGCGCATGGACGAGACGCTCGACGCAGCGCAGCTCGAGACCATGCACGCGGCGGTCGTCCGACGCGCGAAGGGCGAGCCGCTGCAGTACATCACCGGTAGCACGCAGTTTCGCATGATCGACGTCGCGTGCGCCCCCGGCGTGCTCATCCCGCGCCCCGAGACCGAGATGCTCGTCGAGGAAGTCCTGAACTATCTGGATGCCGAGGTACTGAGCCCCGAGGCCACTGCCCGCCAGCGCGTGGAGCTGCCTTGGAACGATGAGGTCGAGCAGGCTCGCAAAGCCGAGGCCGCGCTGGCAGACGAACGCGCGACCGCCGAGCGTCGTGCCGCTAACCTGACGGCTGCCGATGAGGCGGCGCTAGGCGGCGACGTACTGGGCAGCCGTGCCTATGCCGAGGAACTGGCCGACCGCGAGGCCGAGGAAGCCGCCGCGCAGGCGGCAGAAGCCGAAGCCGCGGAAGCAGGGGCCATGGAAACCCCCGAGCCCGAGCTCGACGAATACGGCATCGCCATTGAGGACAACGACCAACAGGCGACTCCCGCGCAAGATGCCGCCGAGGCCAACGTACCTGCTCCAACTGAGCCCCGCGTCGCCCGCGTTCTCGAGGTCGGCTGCGGCACGGGCTGCATCTCGCTCTCGCTTGCCTGGGAGCGTCGCGGCCACGTCACCTGCACTGCTACCGATATCGAGCCGCGTGCCATCGACCTTGCTACCAAAAACCGCGATGCGCTTGGCCTCACGTCCGACGAGGCCGCCTTCAGCCTCACGAACCTGGTGAGTTCCATTCCCCGCGAAGAGTGGGGCACCTTTGACGTACTTGTCTCCAACCCGCCCTACATCCCCACCGATGTCATGCGCTCGCTGCCGCACGAGGTCAAGGACTTTGAGCCCGATCTGGCGCTCGAGGGCGGTGCCGACGGCCTCGATATCTTCCGCCGTCTGCTCAACGCGGCGCCCTACATGCTGCGCGCCGGCGGCCTCTTTGCCTGCGAGCTCTACGAGGGCGCGCTCGACGCTGCGGCCGAGCTCTGTCGCCAGGCAGGCCTTTCGGACGTGCGTATCGTCCACGACCTCACCGATCGCCCCCGCATCGTCCGAGCCATCGTCGCCGAGCCCAAACAGCGCCAGTAATATTTATTAACTGGTTAGCAAAAATTATAAAGTAGTTTATAATTAGGACGGCTGAAAGAGGTCGGCCCATGCAACCTCCTACCTTTCGGGAAATCATTGCCCTACTCAAGCACGATGGATTCGTGAAGGTCGCGCAAGTCGGTAGTCATGCTAAGTATGTTTCTGGCGACCGTGTTGTCACCGTGAACGGATCTGGTGGTGATCGACCAAAGAAGGGCACGTGGGCAAGTATTCGTCGCCAAGCTGGATGGTAGTTGGAGGCAAAATGAGGCAGCGATTTACCTATGACTGCGTTCTCATAAAAGAAGACGACGGTTACTGCGCCAGCTTCCCGCAGATTCCCGGCGCCTTTGCCGATGGCGATACGCGCGAAGAAGCGATTGCCCATGCCACCGAGGCGCTGATGGCGTTTTTGGCCGACGACCTCAACAACGGTTTGACTCCGGCAGGGTACGAACGCTCGGCCGAGGTCGTGGCCCTTTCAGTCGAAATCGACCACGAGGACGCTCGGGAAGCGGCGTGCCGAACATTTAAAGACGCGGCGCTGGACCTCAAAGTCTCCGCTCCGCGGATTACCGCGCTGGTCAAAGCCGGAAAGCTCGATGTTGAACTCGTCGATGGCCGTCGGATGATAACGATAGACAGCATCGAGCGTTACGCCGCTCAAGAACGTCACGCCGGAAGACCAAAGAAGTTCGTAGCCGTCCAATAACCCCCTCACTTT
>CABUZF010000076.1 GCA_902495985.1 uncultured Collinsella sp. | reverse complement strand
CTCGCGTTGGAGATAAGCTCGCGCAGGAAGATTTCCTTATTGGTGTAGATGGAGTTGATCATGAGGTCGAGCAGTTTTTTGCTCTCGGTCTTAAATTGACGCATGTGCAGTCCTTTCGCGCTACCCCTGCCCGCAAAAACGGCCCGGTTGCCCGAGCCGCATCGCAGACCTGCTATGTTCAGACTTAGATTTTATAACCTAATAGCGCGCATATATACATACGGAATCGAAAAACTGTATGTCTAAGCGCTCCGATGCACCAATTGCCAAGGAGTGTCCCAAACTGCCGGCAGGAAAGGAACGTCCCTATCTGCCATCTACGCGCTTGGACATCCAAGCATGGGGCTGGCCCTCGTCTTCGTAGTCCACCGGGGCAATCTGCGTGTAGCCCGCCTTGGCATAGAGCGGCAGCACGTATTCCTGCGCATGCAGCTTAATAAGCTTAGCGCCGGCATCGCGCGCACACGCATCACTGACCTCAACGATCGCACTCGCCAGACCGCGACGGCGCATGCTCGGCAACACGGCCACGCGCCCCATAATGTAGGTCTCCCCCGCCGCGACGCCTTCGTCCAAGTCGCACGCCGGCGACACTGGAGCCTCTGCGTCAGCCGCGCGCTCAAGCTCTTCGGGAAACACGCGCGAGCAACCGGCAAGCTCGCCGTCTACATAGAGCGTCACATGAATGCAGTTCGGATCCTCGTCGATAGCGTCGAACTCATTCTCGTAGCCCTGCTCGTCCATAAAAACGACGCGGCGCACCAACGCCGCGTCATCAAAGCATCCCGTCTTAAGTTGGATATCCATGCTGCCCTTTCATTCAATGCGAACGTTAGGGACAGATTTTATCGAAAATGAGCTCCGCGCACGCTAAACTTCGCGCGAGCCTTCGCCAGGCAGTCGTAATGACCCACGTTATGGGCATCGCTCGCGATGAAGCTGTACAGGTTCTGATCGAACAGGCGCTGTGCCGGCTTTTTCTCGCGACCAAAGCGACCGCCGGCAATAAAGTCCGCCGAAGCTTGCAGCTTGCAGCCCATATCGACCAGGCGCTCCGCCACGCTTACATCCTTTTGAACCGCACGATAGCGCTCAGGATGAGCGATGATCACCTGGTAGCCACGGCACTGCAAATCGTAAATCGTGTTCTCGTACTCTCTAAACGCATACGCATCGGCATGCGTCGAAAGCTCAAGTAGGAACTCATTGGTCCCATCGAAATGCAAGTGCTCCGCGGCATCGATACCAAGCTCAACGAGCTTTCGATGGTTGACCTCGAAGCCCATCTGGAGCGGAAAACCGTCAGCGTTATCACGCAGCAGCTCAAAGGCATCCCACATCTTGTCGTAATCAAAATAGGGATCACGGCAGTGAGGAGTGCAAACGATTTTGGTTACCCCGGCCCGCTTGGCAGCCTCGAGCATCGCCAAGCTCTCATCGAGATCGGCGGCGCCGTCGTCTACACCCGGCAAGATATGGCAATGAATGTCACGCATAGGTCAGCCTTAATCAACTAAACGTTTGCTCGGTTGGTGAAGATGCCCTTTTTGGAAGTGCCCTGATCGTCGGAGCCCTTCTTAACCTTCTTACCGTCCTTGGTGTAGTAAGAATAGTAGTACTCGCTGGTCTCGGTCTCGCAGTAGTTCATAACGGTACCGATGAGCTTGACCTTCTCGGACTTCTTAAGCTGACCGATGGCGTTGAGCGCCTCCTCGCGCTTGGTGAAGTCCTCGCGCACCACGAACAGCGTACCGTCGGTCAGGCTGGCAATCTCGGCAGCATCGATGAAGGTGCCGACCGGGGGAGCATCAAAGATGACGTACTGGAACTTGGCGGACAGTGCCTTTACCAGCTTGGCAAAGCGGTGAGAGACGATGATGTCGGCAGGATTGGGAATATGCGGCTCGGCATCGAGGAAGTAGAAGTTCTTCTGACCCGTCTCGACAATTGCCTGGTCAATGGAGATCTGCTCGGAAAGGACCGCATAGAGTCCGCCGCGCGAACGAACGCCGAGCATATCGGAAAGGGACCTGCGACGCATATCGGCCTCGACCAGGAGCACGGACTTGCCGCTCGTGGCGATTGCCTGAGCAAGGTTAATGGAAACCGTAGACTTGCCCTCGTTGGGAATCGAGGAGGTAACGGTAATGGTGCGAATGGGGTCGTCCACGCTCGCAAAGCGGATGTTGGCCAGAAGGGTCTTGGCGGCATTCTGTACAACGAGCTTATCGGTGTTCTTTGCCTTAGCCATGCCTATTTACCACCTTTCATAGCCGGAATTCGGCCAACAACGGGAATACCCAGGAGCTCTTCTGCCTCTTCGGCACCGCGGATGCGGGTATTGAGCATGTCTGCCAAAACGACATAGGCAACTGCGATAAAGATACCGGCGAGGAACGCGACGGCAATATACAGCGTGCGCTTGGGGCCGCTGGGGGCTTCGGGGGTCTTAGCCTCGTCGATAACGTTGATGCTCTGGGCAGCGCCGACGTTCTGAGCGACCGTACTCACCGAGCTAGCTATGGCCTTTGCGACCTCAGCCGTCTCCTTGGCATCGGTGCCGGTAACCGAAAGCGTAATGACGCGCGTGGTGGTCTCGGAGGAAACAGACACCTTGTAGTCATCCAGATCGGTGAGGCCCAGTTCCTTGGCGGCGCCGCTCTTAACGCTATCGCTATCCAGCAGCGTGGCGATATCGTTGGAAAGCATCTGGCTCGCCGAGAGATCGTTGTAGCTCATCTGACCGCTATCGTCGGTCTTGGCGAGAATGTACATGCTCGTCGTCGCGGTATAGGTGTTGTCCATCGCAGCGAAGGACACGATGCCCATGGCGATCGCGCAGACCACCGGAAGGGTGATGACCAGCTGAAGGTGCTTTTTGAGCAGCTGGAACAGTTCGAGAAGGGTCATGCAGCTTGCCTTTCATTTCCCCAGTTCGGATTGACAAAACTGCCCGTATGTTATCGCATCTTTTTACCGAGACCAAACTCTATACATAAGAAACAGGCTCTCCTGTAAAAATGTCGGAAGCAATCGTAAAATTGCACAACAACGCCGCACCCGAAAGTCAAATGCGGCGTCTACATCAATATCTATGTTATATCGCTATGCGAATGGCTCGTCCTGCTGTATGGGAAACGTCACCGTAATGGTGGTTCCCACGCCCAACTCGCTCGACAGATCGAGCGTGGCGTGATGATACAGGGCCGCATGCTTGACAATGGCAAGCCCCAGGCCGGTTCCGCCGCGTGCCTTGGACCTGCTCTTGTCCACGCGATAGAACCGCTCAAATACCTTGCCCTGTTCTTCAGGCGCGATACCGATTCCCGTGTCGGCGACCGCAAGGAACGGATGACCTTCGTCGTTGGTGCCGCACTGCAGCGTAACCGTACCGCCGGGTCGATTGTAGCGGATGGCGTTGCTTGCCAGATTATAGATGAGCTCGTCAATCAAGCGCGACACGCCTTCGATGACCACAGGCTTGGTCTCATGACTTATCGTCACATTCGCCTGACGGGCAACCTGTTCAAGACGCTGCTCAACCGCGTAGATGGCACGCGAGAACTCAATAGGCTCCGTGGATCCAATGGGCACCGCCTCGCCCTCAGTTGCATGCTCGGCCTCGTCCAAGTTAGACAGCGTAAGGATGTCGTTGACAAGCGCTGCCAAGCGGCCCGCCTCACGATAGATGCGACCGCCAAAGTTACGCAGGTCGTCCTCGCCCTCGACCATGCCGTTTGCGATGAGCTCGGCATAGCCCGAAATCGCCGTAAGCGGCGTCTTGAGCTCATGGGTGATATTCGCCGTGAACTCGCGGCGCATACGGTCGTTGTCCGCTAGCACCGCCATTTGGCGCTTGAGTTCCTGGCGTTGCGACTCGATACGCTCAAGCATGGGGACCATCTCGGCATAGGCGTGCTCATAGCTACGGCGCGGGTGGTCCAAATCCACCTCTTGCAACGGCGCGATGATGGCACGGGACTCGCGGCGCGCCATAAAAAACGAGAGTACCGCACCCGCTGCTGCGATAAGCAGCATCGGCGCCACCATCGACAGCAAAATCGCCGCAACGCCAGGCTGGGCCTGCGCCAAGCGGACAACCTGGCCGTTATCAAGGGCGACGGCGCGATACAGCATAATCTCGTCGAGCGTAGAGCTCGCGCGCTCCGCGGAACCCGAACCGCTCTCAAAGGCCTCGATGACCTCGGGGCGATCGCCATGGTTGGGCAGTGTGGAAGGCGACGCCTCGTTGTCGTAGGCAACCGATCCATCCTTGTTAATCAACGTGATGCGCAAGTCCTCGCGATCGAGGCTACGCAAGAACGGGGTGGGCTCCTGCTGCTCGTCGAGAGCGGCAGCAATGAGCTCGGTTTCCTGCGCCAGATTGGCACTCGTGGCATCCGCCAAGGTGTTTTGCACAAAGAACGCACCCAGCACCGTAAACGCCACGATAACCGCCATGGCGCAGACAAAGATCGTCACAAAAACGCGGTGCGACAGCGTATGTTTTCCCTGGGGGGCGAAGACCACGGGCTACTCCTCCGATGCGGTGGCCGCGGCGTCGGCACCTTCGGCACCATCACCGGCAGAAGGCTCGGCCAAGCGGTAACCCACGCCGCGCACCGTCTCGATGGCGCCGGCATGCTCGCCCAATTTTTGGCGAAGCGTCTGCACGTGCACGTCAACGGTGCGCGAACCGCCGTCGAAGTCCCAGCCCCACACGCTCTGCAGCAACGACTCGCGGGTAAAGACCACGCCGGGCTTGCGCATAAGATATTCGAGCAAATCGAACTCGCGCAAGGTGAGTTTGAGCGGCTCGCCGGCAACGGTCACCTCGCGATGGCTGGGCAAAAGCACGATGTCGCCCACGCTGAGCACATCGCTTGCCTGTTTGACCATGCCGCCGCGACGCAGCAGTGCGCGGCAGCGGCTGGCGAGCTCCATGAGCGAAAACGGCTTAGTCAGGTAATCGTCGGCACCGCCATCGAGCGCCATCACCTTGTCGAGCTCGGTATCCTTGGCGGTAAGCATCATGATGGGCACCGTCGCCGTCAGGCGATCGGCACGCAGGCGACGCATAATCGCCAAGCCATCGGTATCGGGCAGCATGATGTCGAGCAGGACGGCATCGGGTACCCGTCGCGCCACGGCAGCCTTAAACTCACCGTCGCACGAAAAGCCTTCGGCCTCGATCCCCTGCTTGCGCAGTGCATAGACCGTCAAATCCCTGATGTTGTCATCGTCCTCGACGTAATAGATCATGTTGAACCCCTTTGCGGCCGGCATGACCGCATCTTAATCCTAAAGGCACCTTTACTAGATGGTATCAGCCAAAACGTCCCGTCAAATAATCCGCCGTGCGCGGATCGGACGGATTCTTGAAGAGTTGCGCGGTGGGCGCATGCTCCACCAACTCGCCCAGCAAAAAGAACGCGACCGAGTCGGAGATACGCGCCGCCTGCTGCATATTGTGCGTAACGACCACGAGCGTACAGGTCTCTTTGAGCTCGCAAGCCAGCTGCTCCACCACCAGCGTCGACACAGGGTCGAGTGCCGAGGTCGGCTCGTCCATCAGCAGAATGTCGGGCTGCACGGCAAGTGCGCGGGCGATGCACAGGCGCTGCTGCTGTCCACCCGAAAGACCCAGGCCCGACTCCTTGAGCTTGTCCTTGACCTCATCCCATAGCGCAGCGCGACGAAGGGAGTCCTCGACCAGCTCATCCAGCACAGCGCGATCGCGCACGCCCATGCCGCGCGGACCATACGCGACGTTGTCGTAGATGCTCATGGGAAACGGGTTAGGACGCTGGAACACCATGCCCACGCGCTGGCGAAGGCGGCAGACGTCGTAGTCGCCCAGGATATCTTGGCCGTCGAGCACAATCTTGCCCTCGATGCGGCAGTCCTTGATGCCGTCGTTCATGCGGTTAAAACAGCGCAGCAACGTGGACTTTCCGCAGCCCGAAGGCCCGATGAACGAGGTGATCTGCTTGTCGCGGATCTTGATATTCACGTCCTTGAGCGCGTGGTGGTCGCCATAGAACAGGTCGAGGCCCTCGACGTCGATGCGTGTCGGCGAGGCGGCAAGATCCTGCGCCGTGG
>CABUZF010000075.1 GCA_902495985.1 uncultured Collinsella sp. | reverse complement strand
TGCGCAGGGCGGCGGTGGCGGTACGCTTGCCCACGCGGGTCTGGAGCATCCAGAGCTTGCCCTGCTCGATGGTGAACTCGATATCGCACATCTCGCGGTAATGATCCTCGAGCGTCCGGAACACGCGCTCGAGCTCCTCACCTGCGGACTCGAGGCCCGGGGTGGTCTTGAGGTCGGCGATGGGCTCGGTATTGCGGATGCCGGCGACGACATCCTCGCCCTGGGCGTTGACCAGAAAGTCGCCGTAGAACTCCTTAGTGCCGTCGGCCGGGTTGCGCGTAAAGGCGACGCCGGTCGCGGAGGTCTCACCCTTGTTGCCAAAAGCCATAGCCTGGACGTTGACGGCAGTACCGAGCTCGTCGGAGATGCCGTGCTGTTTGCGGTAGATGCAGGCGCGCTCGTTCATCCAGCTGCCAAAGACGGCCTGGATGGCAAGGCGCAACTGGAGCTCCGGATCATGCGGGAAGACGGGCTTGCCGCCGGTGACCTCGAGCTCGGGATACAGGGCGGCCTCGACGTTATCAGAGAAGATGCCCTTGAAGGTCTCGACAAGCTCCTGAAGGTCCTCGGCCGAAAGCTCGGAATCGACGCGAACACCGGCGACCAGGCGGGCCTGGGTCAGGGCGTTCTCGAACAGGTCGGCATCAACACCCATAACGACGTTGGAGAACATCTGGATAAAGCGGCGGTAGCTATCCCAGGCAAAACGCGGATTTTGCGTCTGGGCGATGAGCCCCTGAACGGAGTCGTCGTTGAGGCCCAAGTTGAGGACCGTGTCCATCATACCGGGCATGGAAAATGGAGCGCCCGAGCGAACCGACACGAGCAGCGGATCATTGTCGTCACCGAGCTTCTTGCCACAGCGGGCCTCGAGGTCCGCCTCGGCGGCAACGATCTCATCGAGTGCGCCTTCGGGCCAGACGTTGCCGGCACCGGAGTACTCGACGCAAGTCTGGCAGGTAATGGTAAAGCCACCGGGAACCGGCAGGCCGATGCGGCTCATCTCGGCTAGGTTTGCGCCCTTGCCGCCAAGCACGAAGTTCATGGATTTGTCGCCCTCAGTGACGCAGGTGCCCTGGGCGTCGGTTCCAAAACGGTAAACCCTCTTGCAATCGCTCACGATACTTCCCCTTCCATGCGCTTACGCGCACGACCGTGGTAACGAATCGACCCGCCGGATGCGGGCCGTGAGGGAACTATACGGCCGGATTTGAACGGGCTTGAGCAGAGGATACGCGGTTTGGTAAACGTGCTAAAACTGGCGGTAAACGGTAGGTAAAGTTGGTTACCTTATGAAGATACCAACACAATAAAAAAGCAGGTCAGATGCGATGTTTTTGCTAAATCGCTTTATCAAAATGCTACTAATATTAGGCGCGGCGGGTGGCTCGGCGGGCGCGAGCTTCTTGGATTTCCTCCAAGTGGCTAATGATCTCGGCAGCGCTTTCCTCGATGGCCTTGCCGTCGGTACGCACCACAAAGCAGCCTAGGCGCTTCATGAGGGCACGAGCTTCCTCAAGCTCGCTGCGCACGCTCTCGGGCTCGGCATAGGAGCCGGCAACGGCACGGGCGTAGTCATCGCCCAAGCGGCTATCGCGAATTTCGGAAATCACATCGACGGTCGAAATCAGGCCGAACAGGCGCATCGGGTCGACCTCGTAAATCGACTTCGGCGGCTCCATGCCATGGGCCAACGGAACATTGGCAACCTTGTAACCTTGATAGGCCAAATACATCGACAGCGGCGTCTTGGACGTGCGCGATACGCCCAGTAGCACGATATCGGCACCCGACAGATCGTCGCAACCGCGCCCGTCATCGTGCTCAACGAAATACTCCATGGCCTCGATACGATGGAAATAGCGGTCATCGGTCTTGTGAATCACGCCCGCAACGCCCTTGGGCGGCACGCCGACGAGCGACGACAGCACGGCGAGCGTCGGACCGATCAGGTCGACCGAGCGAATGTGCAGCATGCCCAAGTAGTCGAGCACACGAGCACGAAGGGCCGGATCGACAATGGTGTGGAACACGGCGATATCGCGATGGTCGGCATCGACGCGCGGCCCCACAAATGACTTGACCTGCTCCACGGAGGCCACCTTGGGCAGGCGCAAAACGCGAAAAGCCCCTTCATCAAATTGCCCGGACGCCGCAAGCACCACCTCACAAGCGGTATCGCCGAGAGAGTCGGAGATAACGATAACGGTGGGACGAACGGCGACCGGGCAATCCATGCGGGGCTCCTTTTGCGCTTACGCGCAGGCTGGCTTACTTTTTGCGGGCAAGCTCACCGATGTTGGCGATGCCGGAGAAAACGGCCTCGAAGCGGTTGAGCAGCTTAAGGCGATTATCGCGGAGCTGCTCGTCCTTGTCCATGACCATAACCTCGTCGAAGAAGCGGTCGATGGGGGCACGCAGAGCTGCAAGGGCGGCAAATGCGGCCGGGTAATCCTCGGCAGCAAGGGCGGCATCAACAGCGGTCTGAGCGGCCTCGGAGGCGTCGGCGAGCGCGAGCTCGGCCTCGCCCATCAGGCTGCGGTCGTACTCCGCACCCAGCTCGGGCTTGGAGATGTGCGCGGCGCGGGCATAGGCGGTAGCCAGGTTGTCGAAGGTCTCGGCATCGTTCTTGCGGGCCTCGTCGAGCGCGGCGCAGCGGGCGAAGAAGACGGACGGGGCGATGATGTGCACCGCAGAGACGGCGGCGACGGTATCGGCAGGAATCTTCTCGTCGCGGGCCATGCTCACCAGGCGGCCATGGAAGAAGTCACGGACCTGTTGGGCGACCTCGGCGGAGTCGAACTCAATGCCTTGCTCGCTATAGAGCTCAAGGGCAAAGTCGATCAGCGACGTGGGGTCGATCGGCAGACGATCGCGCAGGATGTTGATAATGCCGATAGCGGCGCGACGCAGCGCGTACGGGTCCGAAGAGCCGGTCGGAGGCTCGCCGATGGCAAAGATACCGGCGATGGTATCGAGCTTGTCGGCACAGGCCACGATGCAGCCAGCGGTGCCCTCGGGCAGCTCATCGCCTGCAAAGCGGGGACGATAGTGATCGCGGATGGCGTGGGCGACCTCGTCGTTCTCCCCCATCGCGATAGCGTAGTAACCGCCCATCACGCCCTGCTGGCTCGTGAACTCGACGACGGCGTTGGATACCAGGTCGGCCTTGCACAGGTGAGCGGCGCGAGCGGCATCGGCGGCAAGGTGGGCGCCCAGATGGGCCTCGCGAGCGATGGCGAGCGCGAGCTGCTCAATGCGCTCGGACTTGGCGAGCACGCTACCGAGCTTCTCCTGGAAGGCAACCTTGGCCAGACGCTCACGGAATTCGTCGAGGGAGATCTTCAGGTCCTCCTCGTAGAAGAACTTAGCGTCGTCCAGACGGGCGCGCACGACGCGCTCGTTGCCGTCGATCACGCGCTCGGCGTTCTCGGGCTTGCTGTTGGAGACGACCACGAACTCACGCGTGAGCTTACCCTCGCCGTCATAGATCGGGAAGTAGCGCTGATTGGTGAGCATGGACTCGCAGATGATCTCGTGCGGGACCTTGAGGAACTCCTCGTCGAAGGTACCGACGAGCACCGTCGGCCACTCGCAGAGGTTGATGACCTCTTCGAAGACCTTCTTGGGCGTATCAACATGGCAGCCGGGACGGGCAGCCTCGACCTCGGCGATACCGGCAAGGATGGCCTCACGACGACGCTCAGCAGAGAGCACGCCGGCGTCCTCGAGCACCTGCTCGTAGACGGCGGGGCTGGCAACCACATGGTCACCAGGGCCAAGTACGCGATGACCACGCGTGGTGTTGCCACTCGTCACGTCGGCAAACGACACGGGAACAACATCCTCGCCCAAAAGGCAGCAGATCCAACGGACCGGACGAACAAAGGTCGCGTGCTCGTGGCCCCAGCGCTGGCTGCGGTAGTTGGGCCACTGCAGGCCGGCAATAGTCTTCTCGCACAGAGCGGTCAGAATCGGCGTAGCCGGTGCGGAGGGAATGTTCTTCTCGGCGAACACATACTCGCGACCGTCAGTGTCCTCGCGTCGAACCAGGTCCTCGGCAGCCACACCGCACTTGCGGGCGAAGCCCTGGGCGGCCTTGGTGGCGTAGCCGTCAGCATCGAAGGCAATGTTTGCCGCGGGACCGCGCTTGACCTCATGGACCTCATCGGTCGCAGTGGCGACATCGGCCACGAGCGCAGCCAGACGACGAGGGCTCGAGATCACGCGGACCTCGCCATGGGCCAGACCGGCCTCGTCGAGGCCCTTGGCGATCATGGTGCCAAGCTGCTTGACGGCATTGTTCAACGGTGCGGAGGGCATTTCCTCCGTACCAATCTCAAACAGGAAATCCTTAGCGTCTGCCATGGCTTACGCCACCTCGCCTTCCTGGTCGGCATTCTCGTTGACTCCGGCGACCTCGGCCATGTAGGCCTCGCAGCACGCCTTGGCGACGGCGCGGACGCGCAGGATGTAGTTGGCACGCTCGACCGCGGATAGGGCACCGCGGGCATCGAGCAGGTTGAAGGCGTGGCTGCACTTCATGACACAGTCGTACGCCGGCAGCGGCAGCTTTCGCTCCAGGCAGGAATGGCACTCGGCCTCGTAGTCGTCAAACTTCTGACGCATCATCTCGACGTTGGCGACCTCAAAGTTATAGGCACTGAACTCGCGCTCGTTCTCGAGGAACACGTCGCCATAGGTCATGGGCGTGCCGTCGGGCAGGTAGCTCCACACCAGGTCGTAGACGGAGTTGACGCCCTGCGCATACATGGCGATACGCTCCAGGCCATAGGTGATCTCGACAGGCACGGGGTCGACCTCGATGCCGCCCACCTGCTGGAAGTACGTAAACTGCGTGACCTCCATGCCGTTGAGCCAGACCTCCCAGCCAAGACCCCAGGCGCCGAGCGTCGGGCTCTCCCAGTCGTCCTCGACAAAGCGGACGTCATGGTCGTTGGGGTCCAGGCCAATGGCGGCCAGCGAACCCAGGTAGAGCTCCTGGGCGTTGACCGGCGAGGGCTTGATGAGCACCTGGAACTGATAGTAGTGCTGCATGCGGTTAGGGTTCTCGCCGTAGCGGCCGTCGGCGGGACGGCGGCAGGGCTGCGCATAGCAGGTGCGCCACTCGGCGGGACCGAGCGAGCGCAGCGTGGTCGCGGTATGGAAGGTACCGGCACCGACCTCGGAGTCATAGGGCTGCATAATGACGCAGCCCTGCTCGCCCCAGTACTGCTGGAGGCGCAGGATGATGTCTTGGAAGGAAAGCGATGAAGCGTTCATGCCTCTAATATCCCCTCGTCGAAACGATTACACGGTTAGGTACTGTACTATAGCGGTTTTTAGTCGATAGCGCCGATGCGGTTGAGCGGCCAGTAGCGCACAAGCGCCACAGCGATCAAATCAGAGCGATCGACGGGACCAAAGTAGCGTGAGTCGGCAGAGTTTTCGCGGTTGTCGCCCATCACCCACACGCACCCGTCGGGAACGGTGTAGGGATAGCTTACCTGAGCGCCGGGCGCTTGGACCGAAAGTGGCCAGCTCATGCCCGTCGTATAGTCCTCGTCGAGCGCTTGGCCGTCAACGACCACCTTGCCATCCTGCAGGTCGACCGTCTGGCCGGCCGTGGCAATAACGCGCTTGACAAGAACATCATGCTCGGAGGTGCCATCGGGGTTGTGAAACACCACGATATCGCCCTGCTTGACGGGCTGACCGAGCTCGAGGCTCACCTTTTGCGCCAGGATCTGGTCGCCAATCTCGATTGTGTCCTCCATAGAGCCGGTGGGCACCACAAAGGGCTCGACCACAAAGGTGCGGATCAGGAAGGTGGCCACAAGCGCGATCGCGATGACCGCGATCCACTCAAAAGCGCCCCTCAACGCGGAATGTTGCGTAGGAACCATACTCACTCCTCGCTCTGCGAATACGAAGCGTCAAGGATCTCCTGCGCGTAAGCGCGCTCCTCGGGCGTGAGCCGCGCAGTCTCGATCAGGTCGGGACGCCAGCGACAGGTGCGCTCGATGGCATTCTTGCGGCGCCAGGCATCGACCTTGGCGTGATCGCCGCTCACGAGCACCGGAGGAACGCCCTCGCCGTTAAACTCGGCGGGGCGGGTGTACTGCGCGTACTCGAGCAGGCCACCGTCCTCGGCAGTCGAGAACGACTCATCG
>CABUZF010000074.1 GCA_902495985.1 uncultured Collinsella sp. | reverse complement strand
GCTTACGGTCAATCAGATCGTCAAACTGCTCCTCGGTAAACTCAGGCCACTCCTCGCGAATCATCGCAATAGCCCGATCGCGCGACACCGAAAAATGAAGCGGCGTCTCAAGCATGCGATACCGCTCGGCACGAACGCAGGCAGCAAGCGAGGGATCGGGATTCTGCCCCAAAAGACGATCACAAGCCGCAACAGCCTGCGTCAAATATCCGGCATCCTTGAGACGAAGAATCTCGGGCGGCAGTCCAATATCGAGATGACGGAAATCATCACAGCAAACATCAACAGAGCAACCAACAGGACCCTCGTCAATGACCTTCCCATCCGAAGGCAGCACATTAATAACAGCCATACCAAACTCCAAGTCATTAGAACTCTTGAAGCCCATTGTAGCGAGATAAAAAAGAAAGCCCCAATAAAGGAACTCTCAACACCGATAAACGGTACCTATAAAAAATGAATTCAGCCCAGTAACCCTGTAGCGAGTTAACGAAGGAGGCCCCGTTTCCCCGGAGCTGATTCCGTCGCGCGACTTCTGGCAAAGCCAGTAGCCATCTTAATTCAGACTCGTAACCCTGCGGCGTTAAACGAAGGAAGCCCCGTCCCCCGGAACTGTTTCCTTGGCGCGACTTCTGGCGAAGCCAGGTGAGCGCAAAGGAAACAGTGTAGGGAGACGGGGCTTCCGGCGGGAAGTTTAGCGACGCTTACGCCTTGTTGACGGAGCCAAACTCCTCCATGAGCTCCTTGGTGCGGGCAACGATGTTGTCGCGACCAGGCTTGAGGAGCTTGCGGGGGTCAAAGCCCTTGCCCTGCTGATCCTTGCCAGCCTCGATATACTCGCGAACGCCCTTGGCGAAGACGAGCTGCAGATCGGTGTTGACGTTGATCTTGGAGATACCCAGGGAGATGGCCTTCTTGATCTGATCCTCGGGGATGCCGGTGCCACCGTGCAGGACGAGGGGCAGGTCGCCGGTCTGAGCCTTGATCTCGCCCAGACGCTCGAAGGAAAGGCCAGCCCAGTCGGCAGGGTACACGCCGTGGATGTTGCCGATACCGCAGGCGAGGAAGTCGACGCCCAGGTCAGCAATCTGCTTGCACTCAGCAGGATCAGCGAGCTCGCCGCTGGAGGTCACGCCGTCCTCGGTGCCGCCGATGCCGCCGACCTCGGCCTCGATGGACATGCCCTTGGAGTGGGCAAGCTCAACGAGCTCCTTGGTGCGGTCGAGGTTAAGCTGGAAGGTCTCCTCGTGAGAGCCGTCATACATGATGGACGTGAAGCCGGCCTCGATGCACTTGAAGCAGTCCTCGTAAGAACCGTGATCGAGGTGAAGGGCGACGGGAACGGTAACGCCCGTGGCCTCGACGGCAGCCTTGACCATGTCGGCGCAGACCTTGAAACCGCCCATCCACTTAGCGGCACCAGCGGTGCACTGAAGGATCAGCGGAGACTTGGCCTCCTCGGCGGCCTGGAGAATAGCCAGGGTCCACTCGAGGTTGTTGGTGTTGAAGGCACCGAGACCGTACTTGCCGGCCTCGGCCTTCTTGAGCATGTCTGCTGCGTTGACGAGCATAAAAGAAACCTCCTGTAAGGTTGCTCCGATAACGCCTGAGATTTTACCACGACATACCCGAGCATAAACGTTCGTTTGTTCACGAATACCATCCGATTGGACAAATTTTGACCGTTTGCCCCACAGAATCGACCCACTGGGGAAAATAGCTTGACGATTGAGCGGTCTTCGTGGTTCGAAAGACGGCTTCGAGCCTACATCTGCATAAACGGATTCTGCATAAGTTCGCGCGCCATCGTGGTCGAATCGCCATGGCCCGTCAAGCAAACGGTATCGGGCGGAAGCGTCTTGGCAAGTTTGGAGAGCGAGCGCATAATCGCCGCCTCGTCACCGCCGGAAAGATCGGTACGACCGTGGCTGCCCGGGAAAAGCGTGTCGCCCACAAAGGCGATGTTCCCCCGCTCGGTCGCGGCGAACAGGACGATGCCGCCCAGCGTATGCCCCGGCGTCTCGATCACCTGCAGGCAGACGTCGCCCACCTCGATTGTATCGCCCTCGGCAAGCAAGCGCGTCGGCTCACCCGGATCGGGCGTCTCGATACCCCACATGGCGCGCTGCTCCTCGATATTTGCGCGAGGCACCGTCACGTCCTTAGCGCACAACTCATATAGTGCGCCGTCGCCAACGACAGCCCGAACCCCGGCGACCCCGCCAACATGGTCGGCATGACCGTGCGTGCAGACAGAGCCGAGTACGCGAACCTCGGGATGCGTGGTGCGGGTATGCTCCACAAGACGCTCGCCCTCCCACGCAGGGTCGATGATCACGCACTCATTGTTCGAAATAACTGCATAGCTATTGGTCTGAATGGGACCGTTTACGAGCGTCTCGATCTCGACCGATCCCTTGGGAGTTAAATCCAAGGACACAGCACTCATGTCCCTCTCCTCTCTATAGAACTCGAGGCATCAAACGATGCCTCGAGTGTAGCGAATATCGATAATGTGTCTCGTGCGTCGCGACTAAACGCGGCGCTTAAGCTGGGCTCCACCCTCGCCGGGCATCAGACGGCGAGCGTCGTAGACCGAATCGACACTGCTGATGGAAGCCAGCAGCGGATCCAGACCGCTCGCGTCCGAGATCTCGACCATAAAGCGCAGGGTTGCAATACCCTCGCGGTTGGTCGACGTGGCAGCAGAAAGGATATTGCCGCCCGCATCGCCAATGGCAATGGTGACATCCTTGAGCAGGCCCATGCGGTCCAGGCACTCGACCACGATCTCGACCTGGAAGAGGGTGTCGGCAGCGCCGTCCCACTCCACATCGATCATGCGCTCGGGATGTTCCATAAGACCCTTGACGTTGGGGCAGTTGGCGCGATGCACCGAAACGCCACGACCGCGCGTGATGAAGCCGACGATGTCGTCACCCGTCACGGGGTTGCAGCAATGAGCCAGACGGACCAGCAGGCCGCTGTTGCTCTCGCCCTTGACGATAATGCCGTTACTGGCGCTCTTGCCGCGCTTTTGCGGCTTGCGGTTGGAGCCGCGAGCAGGCTGTTTCACGACCTCGGCGATAGCCTCGGCCTTGGTGAGCTGTTCCTCGGGCTTGGGGTCCAAGATTTGCTCGACCTTATTGCCCACAGCGCGCGGGGCAACCTTGCCGGCGCCGACGGCGGCAAACAGGTCCTCGAGCTGCTTGAAGTTAAACTGCTCCGCTACGGCGTTGAGCGCACGCGTCGAACGCGGCGTAGAAATGCCATAGCCACGCTTCCGCAGGTCCTTGGCCAGCATATCGCGGCCGGCAGCAGCGTCGTCATCCTTGGTCGCAGCGGCAAAATAGCGGCGGATCTTTGACTTGGCGGAAGGCGTCTTAACGATCTTGAGCCAATCACGCGACGGCTTGGAACTCTTGTTAGTCAGGATCTCGACACGGTCACCCGTCTTAATCTCGTGCGTGAGCGGAGCCACCGCACCGTTGATTTTGGCGCCGACGCAATGGTTTCCCACCTCGGTGTGAACGGCATAGGCAAAGTCGAGCGGCGTGGAGCCGGCACGAAGCGCCATGACCTCGCCCTTGGGCGTAAAGACGAAGATCTCCTGATCGAAGAGGTCGACCTTCAGCGAATGCAGGTATTCCTTGGCGTCGGTGATCTCATCAGACGCAGCCCAATCGAGCGAATGCTTGAGCCAGTTGATCTGGTCGTCCAAACGTTGAGCGTCATTGGTCTTGGAAGCAGACGATCCGCCCGACTTCTTGTATAGCCAGTGGGCGGCAATGCCGTACTCGGCCTGCTCATGCATCTCGTAGGTTCGAATCTGAATCTCGAGCGGACGGGCCGTGGGGCCGATGACCGTCGTGTGGAGCGACTGGTAGTTATTGACCTTGGGCATGGCGATATAGTCTTTAAAGCGACCGGGCATGGGGTGCCACAGCGTATGCACCGCGCCGAGCGTGGAGTAGCAATCGCGCACCGAATGCGTGATGACACGCAGTGCCACCAGGTCGTAGATCTCGGAGAATTCCTTGCCCTTGCGCTTCATCTTTTGGTAGATGGACCAATAGTGCTTGGAACGGCCGTTAATCTGGAAGTCCTCCAGGCCAATGCGGTTGAGTTCGTCGGTGAGTGTCTTGATGGTCTCGGCCAGATAGCGCTCACGGACCTCGCGCGACTCCGCCACCATGCGCGCGATGCGCTGGTAGGCGTCGGGTTCAAGGTAGAAGAAGGACAGGTCCTCGAGCTCCCATTTAATGGAGCTCATGCCCAGACGGTCGGCCAGGGGCGCATACACGTCCATGGTCTCGCGAGCCTTAAACAGGCGACGATCCTCGCGCAGGGCTGCCAGCGTTCGCATGTTGTGCAGACGGTCGGCAAGTTTAACGATGATGACGCGGATGTCCTTGGACATGGCGAGGAACATCTTGCGCAGCGTGAGCGCCTGCTTCTCGTCCATGCTGTCAACTTCGATGTTGGTGAGCTTGGTCACGCCATCGACGAGCTCGGCCACCGTATCGCCAAACAGGCCGGAAACATCGGCAAGCGAGGTCTCTGTATCCTCAACGGTATCGTGCAGCAGCGCGGCGCACACCACATCGCAGTCCATCTTGAGATCGGCCAAAATGATGGCAACCTCGACGGGATGGTTAATGTACATCTCGCCCGAGCGGCGCTTTTGGTTGCAGTGCTTCTCGGCGGCAAAGCAGTAGGCCTGCTCCACCTTGGAGAAGTCGTCCTCATTCATATATTTGAGGCACAGGCGCTCCAGCTTGTCGTAGCTGTCCGCCATAATCTCGGGCGGCAGCTCATCGGCATGCTTATAGTGCTCCATCTCCGAAAACGGCTGGAGGGTGGAATCATGGGCGGTACGGGCTGCGGCATCCATCGAGGTCCCCTTCCCCTAGGCCCGCGGTACGATCGGGCGGTTAACTTTGGCTAGCATATCAGAAGCGCACGAATCGAGCGCCCAGCTCCGGAAAGCCGAAAACTCCATGCGCGAGCGCAAGCCCTCCAAATAGCGAATTGACCTGCTCAATTGCACGCGGCCGGGGTTTTCGGCCATCGCGATGCGACGGGTGTCGTCAAACCCCGAAACTCGACAGAAACCAAGCTCTTCGAAGATTCCCAGGCCGCTTTCCACCGAACGCTCGTCGACCGGCGTGCGAGCATCGATGGCAAGGCACATCTGTGCGATGTCGATATCGCTCGCGCTAAAGGAATCGTCCCCGGTTTTGCCGCGGTTGGAGCGCCACATGGTCTGCAGCGCGCGATAGAGCGTGACGAGCTCGTCGCGCTCGGGCGCATAGCAGTCGAGCAGGCGCTCGTTAATGCGGGCGTCGCGCGACGAATAGAGCAGATGGATCACGGCGGGCTGGCCATCGCGACCGGCACGGCCGCTCATCTGGTTAAACTCAATGCCGCCAAACGGCATGTGATAGAGCACGACATGGCGAATATCGGGAAGGTTGACGCCCTCGCCAAAGGCAGATGTCGAGACGATGCAGCTGAGGCTTCCGTCTCGGAATGCTTCCTCCACGCGACGGCGATCAGAACGCGCAAGCCCCGCGTTATAGAACGCGATATGGGTTGCGCAATCGGGCACACGCTTGCGCAACGTCTTGGCGAGCGCCACGGACTGGTCGCGCGAATTGACGTAGATGACGGTCTTTTCCCCCGTCGCCACGATTGACACCAGGCGGTTCTCGCGGCTCGCAAGATCTCGGTCATCCTCGAGCTGCAAGTTCTCGCGCACCGTCTCGTCGACCACCGTGCGGGTAATCGGTAGTACGCGGGCGAGCTCGGCCACAACCGGAGCCGTTGCGGTGGCCGTCGCAGCCATAACGACCGGGTCGCCCAAGGCTTTGAGGATATCGGGCATGTCGAGATAGGCGCTGCGGTCGCCGCCCTTGGCAAGACCGGCATGATGCGCCTCATCGATAACGACAAAACCGATGCGCCCCGAACGCGCAAAGCGGTCGCGGTGAATGGACAGGAACTCGGGCGTCGTGAGCACGATGCCGGTGCGGCCCGAAGCCAAGCCGGCAAGCACGTCATCGCGCGCCGCCTCCACGGTCTCGCCGGTCAGCACGCCCACGCCAATGCCGAGCGCGGCCATCGTCGATGAGAGATGATAAGCCTGGTCGGCAACGAGCGCACGCAGCGGATAGACAAAGATGCTCG